>JAIOQK010000123.1 GCA_021413425.1 Mycobacterium sp. | reverse complement strand
TGTTCGCCAAACTGGCCGCACCCGGCTACGCCAATCCCGACGATGCCGTCCCGTGCCTCGATGGTCGGCCGTCCCAAACCCACATCGATTCCGACTCCCGCAGCCCCGCCCAACGAACCCACGACGCCCGGCGCGCCCTTGCCCGGGCCACCGCGGCCGCCGGGAATCTCGGCCAGCACAACGGATTGCCGGTGACCATCGTCGCGACCACCAGCCTGGCCGAGCTGTCCGCGGCCGCCGGGGTCGCCCACACCGGCGGCGGCAGCCTGCTCCCCATCCCCACCCTCATCCGGATGGCGGCCGGCGGCGGACACCCCTATCTGCTGCTGTTCGACAACCCCAAAGAGATCCGGCTCTTCTACGGGCGCCGCCGGCGCACCGCCAGCCCCGGCCAGCGCCTGGCGCTACACGCCCTGGACCGGGGTTGCACCAAACCCGGCTGCTCCGCCCCGCCCAACCGCTCCCAGGTTCACCACGCCGAGCGGGACTGGCAACACGGCGGCAACACCGACATCAACGGACTCACCCTGGCCTGCGGATGCGACAACCGCCTTGTCGACGACACCCCCACCGGATGGACCACGCGAAAACGCAAGAGCGACAACCGAACCGAGTGGATCCCGCCGCCGCACCTCGACCGCGGCCAACCCCGTATCAACCATCATCACCACCCTGAAGAACTCCTCCGCAACGACGACGACGATGGCGGTGACGACGAACCCGGATAGCCGAGCCGGTCGGGCTAGATCACTGCCACGGCTCGCTGGCCCAGTAGTACAACCTCGGCGAGGTGGCGGGCCAAACCCCCGGCCAGGAAGTCGCCTAGACCGGGTAAGTGACGCCGGTCAGTTGCTCCGAGACCTGCCACAGCCGCCGCTGGATCTCGCCGTCCTGGGACTGGCGGCTGGATTCCACCTTGCGGGGGTGGCCGCGCAACCCTGCGAGCCCGTCGGGACCGTAGTACTCCCCTCCGGTCACGGCCGGATCGGTCGCCGCCCGCAGGGTGGCTAACGCGCCCATCTCGGCTGTGTTCAGCAACATGCCGGACAGCCGGCTGAAACCGGGGAGATTCATCAACGGAATGTGCCGGGTCAACTCGGTGGCGGCCACACCCGGATGGGCGGCAACGGCGACGGTGCGGTCGGCATTGTGGTTGGCGGCGACCAGCCGCCGCTGGAGTTCGTACGCGAACATCAGGTTGGCCAGCTTGGACTGTCCATAGGACGCGACTCTTCCGTACCGGCGGCGCTCCCATTGCAGATCCTCGAAGTCGATGCGAGCCCGAATCTTGTGGGCCACGCTGGCGACCGCCACCACCCGCGCACCCGCTACTGGCAGCAGATTGCCGAGCAGCAGACCGGTGAGCGCGAAATGCCCCAGATGGTTTGTGCCGAATTGCAATTCGAAGCCGTCGGCCGTCACCTGCTTCGGCGGGTACATCACACCGGCGTTGTTGATCAGCAGGTCGATGCGCGGATAGTCGGAAGCAATCGCGCCAGCCCCCCGGCGCACCGATGCCAGCGATCCCAGGTCAAGCTCCTGCACTGCCACTCGGGCCCCCGGGGTGAGTTCACGGATGCGCGTCGCGGCCGCGTCCGCCTTGGTGGTGTCTCGGCAGGCCATCACCACGGTGGCCCCGCGGGCGGCCAGCACCCGGGCGGTGTCGAAGCCCAGGCCGGTGTTGGAGCCGGTCACCACCGCAATGCGACCGGTTTGATCAGGAACTTCATTTTCTGTCCATGCCATGGAGTCAATTTAACAGAATATTGTTCTTTTATTGACGAAACGACGTTCCGTTAAGTTAGTGGCCCATGACCTCGCCATTCCAGCGGGCCCGCCGTCCCGAACAACTCGAGCTCCGGCGGTCCGCCATCCTGGCCGCCGCGCGGGACGCGCTCGCGGGCAAGTCCGCAGCCGACGTCACCCTCGGCGGTATCAGCGAGCGGGCCGGTCTGGCCAAGTCCAACCTGCTGCGTTACTTCGACAGCAGGGAGGCCATCCTGCTCGAGGTTCTGCTCGACGAGTTGCGTTCATGGCTCGATGAGCTCACGCCCCTTCTGGCGCAGCCGTTGCCGCGGGCCGCGGATCATGCCAGTGAGATCAGCGTCGCCGACGCCTTAACGGAGTCGCTGACGCAACGGCGGCTGCTCTGCGACCTGCTGGGCATGATGGCCGGGGTTCTGGAGCGCAACATCACGGTGGACACCGCCCGCACATTCAAACGACGCACGACCGAGAGTCTCGCCGTCCTTGGCACGCTGATTGAAGGACGACTGCCCTGGATCGGGACTGCTGCCGCGACGTTCGTCGCCGAAGCTGCGCTCGGACTCGTGGCGGGGACCTACCCGTTCTCGAA
The DNA here is from genome assembly GCA_021413425.1 of Mycobacterium sp. GTDB lineage: Bacteria > Actinomycetota > Actinomycetes > Mycobacteriales > Mycobacteriaceae > Mycobacterium. The sequence goes on along the minus strand of JAIOQK010000123.1, from coordinate 1,367 downwards.
CCCGACCGAACCGGTTCGCCAGGCCATTACTGAACTCGGGCTGCCCGAACCGCGGCGGCGGTTTACCGAGGGGCTGCGATCCGGACTGATCCTGTGGCTCGTCGGCGCCGGTACTCCCTAGGTCTCCGCGAGGCCGTCGGCAGCCCGCTGGCTCAGCGTGGTCGCCGCCCGGGCCCAGGCCTCGGTGGCGCCGGCCAGGCCGCAGGACGGGCTGATGCCGACCCTCTCGTGCAGCACCGCGCGGGGGAAGCCGAGCCGGTCGGTGATCGCGGCGGCGGCCTCGGCGATCTGCCCGAACGACGGCGCTGCGGCCAGTGACAGGGACGACGCCGGAGCCGGCGCCAGGGCCGGAACCAGACCCAGCACCACGCTGCGGCCGGAGTCGATGAACTCGCCCAGTGCGTCGAGCGCCGCGTCACCGAGCGTCCTCGCGTCTACTGATATTGCCGGAAAAGCGCTGCGCTGCATAACCTTCCAGGGGATGTCGTCGGCGCAGCAGTGCAGCAGCGCCGCGCCGTCGACCGCAGCCACACAATCGTCCAGCAGGCCGATGGCGCGCGCTTACCCTCGGCCAGTGAGGCGGTGATGTCACGCATCGCGCCGGGGTCGGTGATCGCCCGGTGACCGTTGGCCAATTCCAGTTGGGCGGCCAGGGTGATCGGACCCGGCGCCTGGACCTTCACCGCCGCCCCGCCGCCGGCTTTCTCCCAGGCCTCCTCCAGCGCGTCGAGATCCTCGCCGAGCAGGCTGGCCGCGCGGCGGGTCACCGAGCCGGGGCGGGCGGCGATCCGATATCCGCGCGGCACGGTGTCGATCGCGATGTCGACGAGCAGCCCACCGGCCCGCCCGATCAGGTCCGCACCCACCCCGCGCTGCGGCAACTCCGGCAGATAGGGCAGGTCGTGCAGTTCGCCGACCACGATGGCCGCGACAGCGCGCGGGTCTGTGCCCGGCCAGGACCCGATTCCGGTTGCGGCAGCCAATGATCCCGCGTAGGAGGTCACGCGATGGTCGCGCTGGCGATGACTTCGTCACCCTCGGGGTCGGGGCGGTAGAGCACCATCGTCTGCCCCGCCGCGACACCGCGCAGCGGCTCACGCAAGGCCACCGTCAGCCGACCGTCGCGCAGGTCGGCGACACCGGCGGCCACACCGCCGTGCGCGCGGACCTTGACCTCGCAGTCATAGGCACCGGCGGGTGCAACGCCGGAGGTGAACACCGGGTCGCGGCCGGACAGTTCCCACACTTCGAGGTCCTGCGCGCTGCCCACCCGCACCGTGCCGGTCTCGGCGTCGATGGCGGTCACATAGCGCGGCTCGCCATCGGGTCCCGGTCCAGGGATGCCCAGGCCCTTGCGTTGGCCGATG
>JAIOQK010000122.1 GCA_021413425.1 Mycobacterium sp. | reverse complement strand
GTATCTGGACACCGATACGGGCAGGTACAGGAGGCTCACGGCTGCAGCACGGTCCGCGCTGGTCGCCGACGGCTAAGCTCGGCACAGGAGCGGGCTCACCGCGTGGAGGAGATCGAATGAGGGGCACACGTCGCAATCGCGGCCTGTTGCGTGGCATCACCGGTGCGGTGGTCGCCATCGGCCTGGTATTCGGGTCCACCGCACCCGCGTCGGCCGATGTCCTCGATGACCTCGCTGAGGAATACGCGGTCGGCTCCGGCGGCGGTCAACTGTCCAACCTGCTCAGGATGAGCCTGAAGTTGCGTGCCATGGGCTTCAAACCCTCCAAGTCCAACCTGGCTGAGATCGCCGAGGCCATGGACTACCGGCCCAACCAGAACCCGCTGATCAGCGCGCTCAAGGACACCATCGCCTACCAGCAGAAGATCAAGGCGCAGATGGAGATCCTGCAGCAGTATCAGCAGCAGCAGAGCGGCGCCAACAACGCCGTCATGGGCGCCGGCCAGATGCCCGGCGACAGCAACCCGGCGCAGGTGCCCGGCGCCGCCCAGCCCGGTGCCGCCCAGCCCGGTGCCGCAGCCCCGGTGATGCCCGTGATGCCTGTCACTCCGGCGACCCCCTAGCCCGCGTGGATCGCAAACTGCTCGACATCCTGGTGTGCCCGGCCGACCGCGGGCCATTGCTGCTGGTCGATGGCGGCTCCGAGCCGGTCCTCTACAACCCGCGGCTGCGCAGGGTCTACCGCATCGAGGACGCCATTCCGGTGCTGCTCGTCGATGAGGCCACCGACGTCACGCCCGAGGAGCATGACCGGCTGATGGCGCACGCCGCAGACTGAATCTCGGCGATCGCGCAGAATCCCCTGCGTGAGTGCTCACACGCTGGCGACCGATCCGTTCACCGCGGCCCGGCTGCTGCTGGGTGCGACGTTAATCACCGGCGAGGGCACCACCTGCGAGGTTGCCGCACGCATCGTCGAGGTCGAGGCCTACGGTGGACCGCCGGACGGGCCGTGGCCCGATCCCGCCTCGCATTCCCACCGCGGGCCCACCGTCCGCAACGCGGTCATGTTCGGTCCGGCCGGTCGGCTCTACACCTACCGCAGCCACGGCATCCACATCTGCGCCAACATCTCCTGCGGATCGGATGGTACGGCTGCGGCGGTGCTGTTGCGGGCCGCCGTGATCGAGCGCGGCGTCGGCACGGCATGGGCGCGGCGCGGCCCACTGGCCGCTGAGCGCGCCCTCGCCCGAGGGCCCGGCAACCTCTGTTCAGCGATGGCAATCACCATGGCACACAACGGAGTCGACGTCTTCGACGCTGCGTCGCCGGTCCGGGTGCGCCTGCGCGATCGGGTGTCGGACCCCGCTCTCGAACTGCAGCACGGACCGCGCGTGGGAGTCAGCGTCGCCGCCGACCGGCCCTGGCGGATGTGGCTGGCAACCCACCCCGAGGTATCCGCCTACCGACGCAGTCCGCGGGCACCGCTGCCCGGGCTCGGCGACTGAGCAGGGCCACCCCCGGGGATGGTCGAGACCCGCGCCGGGGTGATGCTTAACATTTGCAGGTTGAAGGTATTTCCAGTTTGAACACAACAGTCCGTCGGCGCACGCCAAGTTCGGAGGCCTCCTGATAGAGCTCAGCTCTGCCGACTGTGCGCCTGACCCCGCTGTGCTGCACAGCCCGGGCGGATTCACCTGGTTCTACGTCGACCTCGTCGACGACCGGGGCGGGGGCGCGACCGTCATCTGGTCGTGGGGATTACCGTTCCTGCCGGGCTACGCCGGGGCAGCCCGCGCCGGCCGCCCCGAACTCCCGGTCAGCCGGCCCAGCGTCAATGTGGTCGTCTACGGGGCCGGACGGGAACGGTTCTACCTGCTCTCCGAATTGCCCTCCGCGCAGTGCAGCTGGGCTGACGACGGCCGGTCCTGGCGCATGGGCGATTCCACGTTCACCTGGACCGACGCCCCGGGTGCCCCCGGTGCCGCACCCACCCGCACGCTGGAGGCCACCCTCGATCTGGCCCTGCCCACCGGCGGGCGCGCCACCGGGCGGCTGTGGCTGTCGGGACCGTTGCGTCGCGGGTCACACGCGGTCAACGGCTCGACTCCGGCCTCCACCCACGTATGGACCCCGATGATCGCCGCCAGTCGCGGCGGACTGGAGTTGCGCACGCCCGGCGGCGAACTGCGGATCGAGGGACGCGGATACCACGACCGCAACAGCGCCAATCTGCCGCTGCACGAACTCGGCATCCAGAGTTGGTGGTGGGGCCGTATCGCTCTGGCCGGCCGCGACCTGATCTTCTACCGGCTCATCCCGTCCGATCCCGGGGCCGCCCCGCGCGACCTGGTCGTCGAGTTCGGTGCCGATGGCACCTGCCGCACCCGCGAGAACGCCGGGTTGCAGGTGGGTCCATTGCGCCGAAGCGCGTGGGGACTGCGGTGGCCCAGCGGCGCCGATTTCCCCGATCCCGACGACTGTCCGGTGACGGTCGAGGTGAGCGCGTTGCTCGACAACGGCCCGTTCTATCAGCGATACCTGCTGCGGGGCCGCTGCGGGGCGGATGAGGGTTACGGCATCGGCGAGCATCTGGTGCCCGACCGGGTGGACTCCGATCTGCTGCGCCCACTGGTGCGGATGCGGGTCCACCGGACGGCCGGACCCAACTCGATGTGGCTGCCGCTCTTCTCCGGCGACACCGAGGGCCGAGTGCGTAGGCTGCTGCGCCGGTCCGCGGATGTGCGCACGTGAGCGTGGACGGTCACACCGTCGCGGAGATAATGCTGGCGGGCCCGGCCCTTCTCGCCCTGGGGCTGGTGGCGTTCAACGCACTGTTCTGGACCCGCGGCCGCGCGCTGCCCGAAGCCGCGAGCGTCGCACCCGGCGGTGTGAGCGTGTTGATCCCGGCCCGCGACGAGGTGGCCAACATCGAGCGCTGCGTGCGGGCCGCGGATGCCGCGAGCGGCCCGATCACTGAGATCGTCGTCTACGACGACGACTCCACCGACGGCACCGCCGAGGCGCTGTCGGTTTTGGCGGCCGAAGTGCCGCGGTTGCGGGTGATCCACGGTGACGGACTGCCCGCCGGCTGGGTCGGCAAGCCCTACGCACTGCACCGCCTCAGCGAGGCCGCCAGTGGCGAGGTGCTGCTGAACATTGACGCCGATGTCACCTTGCGCGCCGACGGACTGCTGCGGATGCTGTCGCTGCTCGGCTCGCCCGAACAGGTGCCGGGCGGCCTCGATGCCGCACTGGTGACCGCCGTGCCCCGCCAGCGCACCGGCAGCCTCGTCGAGCGGTCGATGATCCCGCTGCTGCATCTGTCCTACGTGGCATGGCTGCCGATGCCGTTGATCCACCGGACCGGCGACCCCCGGGTGCTGGCGGCGAACGGGCAACTTCTGTTGGTGCGCCGCTCGGCGCTGGCCGCGGTGGGCGGCTGGGCCGGTGTGCGCGCGGCACTGGTGGACGACATGGCGCTGTGCCGGGAGATGAAACGCAGCGGCCGTCGCGTCGTCTTCGCCGACGGCGACCAGATGGCCGACTGCCGGATGTACACCGACGGCACCTCGCTGTGGCGTGGCTTCTCCAAGAACTTCTACGAGGGCATCGGCGGGCATCCGCTGGGGCTGATCATCGTGATGGCACTGCACCTGCTGATCTTCGTCGCGCCCTATGTCGTCCTGCCGATCGCCGCACTGCGCGGGGACACACCCCTGGTGGCCGCGGCCGCGGTCGGAGTGGCGGCCAACGTGACCCTGCGCCTCATCATGGCCGCGCGCCACGGCCACAGCCTGCTCAGCGTGCTGGTGCATCCCCTGGCCGTGCTGGCCATGATGGGCGTGCTGCTGGACAGCTACCGGTGCAGCCGTCGCGGTGACATCCGCTGGCGGGGGCGCTCGTATGCCGCCCGCGCGCAGCGGGAGGCGGCGTGAAAGATCGCGCGGACCGCCGGGCCCGGGCCCGGGCCGGGGAGACCCGGCACCCTGCATTCCTGCGTGTCGCCCGCCGCTACACCCGGGGCCGGATCTCCCGCCGCCTCGACGGCCTGTGGGTCAGCGGACTCGACGAGGCCCGCGCGGCGCTGGCCGGCCGCCCGCTGATCTTCGCGGCCAACCACGTCGCCTGGTGGGATGCGCTGCTGCTGCTGCCACTGGACGAGGCGCTCGGCGGACTGGGGTGGGCGGTGATGGATTCCAGGAACCTGCGCCGGCTGCGGTTTCTGGGCTGGGTCGGCGCGCTGCCCCTGGATCGCAGCAGTCCCGAGCGCAGCCGGGACTGCCTGCAGTCGTGCGCCGCGCTGCTCGACCGGCCCGGCCGCGCGATGTGGATCTTCCCCCAGGGCCGTCAGCGCCCGGCGCATCTGCGGCCGCTGGATCTGCGGCCCGGACTGCAGACCCTGCACGCGACCAGCGCGGTGGACCTCGTCGCGGTGAGCATCGACTACGTCTTCCTGGAGCGGGCCCGGCCGGCCGCGGTGGTCCGGTTCTCCGCGCCGATCTGCGGCCGGGACGTCGGCGCAGAGGCTCTGCTGCCCGCGGTGGAGGACGCGATCCTCGACGGTCTCGCCATCATCGACGACGCCGTGCGGGAGGCCACCGACGGCCGCCGGGCCCGCACCCATCCACAGGACCCGCTGCCGGGATTCACCGCGCTGATCCGTCCCGCCCGCCTAGTGCCCGTGGGCCGGAGGCCCGGTGGGCGCTGATCGCGGTGGCGAGGTCCTGGTCGTCGGGGCCGGGATCGGCGGCCTGGCCGCCGCGCTGGCGCTGGCCGCCCGCGGGCTGCCGGTGCGGGTGCTCGAAGCCGGCGGGTATCCCGGGGGTAAGGCCGGAGTCGTCGACATCGACGGGGTGAGGGTCGAGACCGGGCCCAGCGTGTTGACGCTGCCGGAGGTGTTCGCCGACGTATTCGGCCGCGCCGGTCTGCGCCTCGACGACGTCATCGGCTTGCGCCGCCTCGATCCGGGCTTCCGCTACCGCTACGCCGACGGCTGTGTGGTCGACGTGGCGCATGACCCGCAGCGCACGCTGGCCAACGTCCGCTCTGCCCTGGGTCCGGCCGCCGAGGCGCAACTGGCCGCCTTCCTGGATTACAGTCGCCGGATCTGGGAGGCGGCCGCCCCCAACTTCGTGCTCGGTCCGGCGCCCACCTTCGCGGCGATGACCGGACTGGCCCTTCGCCGCCCGTGGGCTCTGCTGGCTGTCGACCCGCTGCGCAGTATGGCCGCGGGCATCGACCGGCATGTGCGAGAGCCGCACCTGCGGATGCTGCTGCGCCGCTACGCCACGTACAACGGCAGCGATCCCCGGCGTGCCCCGGCGACGTTGAATTGTATTGCGCACGTGGAGCTTTCACTGGGTGGATACGGAGTTCTGGGCGGAATTCAGGCGCTGGTGCAGGCGCTCGTCGAGGCCATCGACGCCCGCGGCGGGGTCATCGAGTATGGCGCTGCGGTGGAGAGGCTGCTGACCGACGGCGGCGCGGTGGTGGGCGTTGTCCTGGCTGGCGGAGGAAAGCGGAGCGGCCGCTCGGTCGTGGTCAACGCCGACGTGGGCTGGCTGCGCGACGGGGGGATGGGTAACGCTGCAGGCCAGTTGCCCGCCGCAACTGCCCCCTCGATGTCCGCGTGGAACGCGGTGCTGCGCGCCGCCCGGGGTCCGGACCGGGTGCCGCACGAGGTGCTGTTCCCGGCCGATTACGACGCGGAGTTCGCCGATATCGTCGACCGCGACCGCCCGCCGGCTGAGCCGACGGTGTATCTGTGCGCTCAGGAGCGGTGTCACGGCGTGGCGGGCTGGCCGGATGCCGAGCCGGTCTTCGTGATGGCCAACGCCCCGGCCGAACCGGCATCGGGGTCGCGCGCGCCGGAAGTCTGGGCCGCGCTGGAGACCGCTGTCGAGCAGCGGATCCGTGCGGCGGGGCTGTGGGGCGAGGGTGATTCGCTGGTGTGGCGGCGCACCCCGGCCGATCTGGCGCGTGCATTCCCCGGAAGCCGCGGCGCCATCTACGGGGCGGCCAGTAACGACCGCTTCGCGGCGTTTCGACGTCCACCGAATCGGGTGCCGGGCGTGGCCGGTCTCTACCTCGCCTCGGGCAGCGCCCATCCCGGCGGCGGACTGCCGATGGTCGCCCTGTCCGGCCTGGCCGCCGCCGACTGCCTCGGCAGCGACCTTGGCATGCCCCGGCCGGTCGCGGCGGGCTGAACCGACCCGATACGGGAAGATGCCCCCATGGGCACGACGATTCTCGACGAGCTGGGCTGGCGTGAGCTCATCGCGCAGTCCACTGATATCGACGCGCTCGCCACGGCGGCCGCCGCACCGCCGATGACGGTGTACGCCGGTTTTGATCCGACCGCGCCCAGCCTGCACGCCGGGAATCTGGTGCCGCTACTGACCCTGCAGCGCTTCCAGCGCGCCGGTCACCGGCCGATCGTGCTGGCCGGCGGCGCGACCGGACTGATCGGCGACCCCCGGGATTCTGGCGAGCGGACGATGAACACCGCCGACACCGTCGCCGCGTGGTCCGATCGGATCCGCGGTCAGCTGGAGCGCTTCGTCGACTTCGGCGACCCGGTCACCGGGGCGGTGGTTGAGAACAACCTCACCTGGACCGAGCCGCTGGGGGCGATCGAATTCCTGCGGGACGTCGGCAAGCACTTCTCGGTCAACGTCATGCTCGACCGCGACACCATCCGCCGCCGCCTCGACGGCGAGGGCATCTCCTACACCGAGTTCAGCTACATGCTGCTGCAGGCCAACGACTATGTGGAGTTGCACCGGCGTTACGGCTGTTCGCTGCAGATCGGCGGCTCCGATCAATGGGGCAACATCATCGCCGGGGTGCGACTGGTGCGCCAGAAACTCGGCGCCATCGTGCACGCGCTGACCGTGCCGCTGGTCACCTCGGCCGACGGCGCCAAATTCGGCAAGTCCACCGGCGGCGGCAGCCTGTGGCTGGATCCCGACATGACCAGCCCGTATGCCTGGTACCAGTACTTCGTCAACACCGCCGACGCCGACGTCGTCCGCTATCTGCGCTGGTTCACCTTCCTCACCCCCGAGGAACTCGCCGAACTCGCCGATGCCACCGAGACCCGGCCGCAGGAGCGGGCAGCGCAGCGCCGGTTGGCCCGAGAGCTGACCACACTTGTGCACGGGGCGGCGGCCACCGCGTCGGTCGAGGACGCCTCCGCGGCGCTGTTCGGCCGGGGCGAGCTGTCGGCTCTCGATGAGCCGACCCTGGCCGCCGCGCTGCGGGAGACCTCGGTGGCCGAACTCGCCCCCGGCGGGCCGGACTCAATCGTGGACCTGCTGGTGGCCACCGGCCTGTCGGCCAGCAAGGGTGCGGCCAAGCGCACGATCGCCGAGGGCGGGGTCTCGGTGAACAACGAACGCGTCGACAGCGAGGACTGGGTGGCGACTCCGTCGCACTTCCTGCACGGCCGCTGGCTGGTTCTGCGGCGGGGCAAGCGCAACGTGGCCGGGGTGCAGCGGGTGTGACGCACCATGGTTTCTGCGGCACAGGGGATTTGACTCCGGAGTGTCCCTGACGTAACTTAGGCAGGTCGTTGCGACGCGGTTCTCCGCAGAGCGCGGCGGCACCTCCAGGAATACTTCCGGATTTCGGAGTGTTCTTACTGTCCGTACTACGAGCACGCGGCTTTCGCCGCGGGTTGGTTGCGCGGCCGGCCAGGAGATGCCGGGTGTGTTGTTTGAGAACTCAATAGTGTGTTTGGTGGTTTTTGTTTGTTGTTTGTTTTTTGCTGCACTCTGGCTTCCCGTGTTGGGGTGTGGTTTTTGTGCCAGTT
>JAIOQK010000178.1 GCA_021413425.1 Mycobacterium sp. | reverse complement strand
GGCGGCGTGGCACCCGGATCGGACACACTGGCGTCGAGGTCGGCCAGCACGTCCCAGTACGAAGCGCTGCGGAACGCCATCCGCTCGCGCTCGCGCTGGACGATGATTCGGGTGGCCACCGACTGCACCCGGCCGGCCGACAGCCTCGGGGCTACCTTCTTCCAGAGCACCGGGCTGACCTCGTAGCCGTACAGACGGTCGAGGATGCGCCGGGTCTCCTGGGCGTCGACGAGATCGGTGTCGAGGTCACGGGGGTTGTCGGCCGCCGCACGGATCGCGGGCTCGGTGATCTCGTGGAAGACCATGCGCTTGACCGGGACGCTGGGCTTGAGGGTCTCCAGCAGGTGCCAGGCGATGGCCTCGCCCTCGCGGTCGCCGTCGGTGGCCAGATACAACTCGTCGACGCCCTTGAGCAGGCTCTTGAGTTCAGCGACGACGGCCTTCTTATCCGGGCTGATCACATAGAGCGGTTCGAAGTCGTTATCGACGTCGACACCGGTGCGAGCCCACTTCTCGGCCTTGTACTTGGCCGGCACGTCGGCGGCGCCCTTGGGCAGATCCCGGATGTGCCCGCGGGAGGATTCCACGACGTAGTTGGGGCCCAGGTATCCGGCGATCTTGCGTGCTTTAGTAGGCGACTCGACTATGACGAGCCGCCGGACGCTTCGATCGTCGCCAGCCACCTGCGTTTACGCCCCACTTCCACTCTCGCCCCACCGATACCCCCGCCATCCGGCGCACCCCACAATGTGGCACCCCCTGGCACGGGGATGCAAACCGACTCCCCGGTGATGATGCGCTCGGCTCGGCCTCAGGCCTTGGGCCAGAGAGCCGACGCCTCGGGGTCAGCTGGCGGTTCCCCCACGTTCTCCACCAGGCGCAACAGCCGCCGGCGGCCGCTGATCCGCAATGCCGGCCGAGAGCCCCTGGTCCCGATCAGCGTAGGGGCGATACCGACACGCATCAGCGCCGACGCCAGCGGGGAATGGGTATCCGGGGCGTGCGGATCCAAACCCAGCAGATATCGGTCGGCGTCGGGGTGGCCCGCCGCCAGGATCCAGGCCCGCAGCTCACGCGGGCCGGGCAGCCACTGCGGGGGGACCGTCTTGACCGCGCCGCGGGTCCAACCGGCCGCGATGGACGTCAACCGGGCATCGACGGCGGTGCGCACCAGCGGGGAGTCCTCCTCGGTGCGGGTGATCTCGGCCTGCAGGCCGGCAGCGGTCATCATCTCGGCCAGTGCGACGGCCCGCCACATGCCGTCCACCACCACCGACAGCCGCGCCCCCGCGCCCACGGTGACCACCTGCCCGGATGCCGCCAGCACCCCGGTGAGGTCGGCGACCTCGGGGGGCACCGACTCAGCCGAGAAGAAGGACAGCTGGCTCACGGTTCGACAGTAGGGCAGCAGGTCGGGCGCGACACAAATGACAACACCCCCGCAGCGCCCGTGGCGGACGCGCGGGGGTGTTGTCGTCGATGTGTCAGACGGCGCGAACGCCGGTGGCCTGCGGACCCTTCGGGCTCTGGCCCACCTCGAACTCAACTTTCTGGTTCTCCTCCAAGGTGCGGAAGCCCGATCCCTGGATCTCCGTGTAGTGGACGAAAACATCGGCGGAGCCGTCCTCCGGGGCGATAAAGCCGAAGCCCTTCTCCGCGTTGAACCACTTCACAGTTCCCTGTGGCATCTTTCGTACTTTCCTTCTCTTACTACGAGTGCAATCCGCCGATGTTTCGGCAGACCGGGCCTGTTGGACCGCCATCCTTCGTAGAGAGTTGCCGGGTCTCCCCGGCTCACAGACCCTCGCAGGAACCGCGACCGCAACGGAGATCCTGCGATGTGCCAGACACGAACACAGAAGCTGCGACCAACGTCATCAAATCACGTCCGGCGCTGTTAGGACAGTCTCGGAGCAGAATTGAACCATCCGCTTTCGCGCAGAACACCAACCCCGGACAACGGTGAGGACGGCCATGACTTTCGGCAGCGAGTTGCTGGCCGCGGCGTGCGGGGGCGCCGACGCCGACTCGGTCGCCGCCTCGCTGCGGCACGTGGCCGAAATCCCGGCCCGCACCGCCGAGACCTGCGGTTGGCCGAGTTGGGTCACCGAGGAGGTCGTCGCGGCGTTACGGGGGCGTGGCATCACCGCACCCTGGTCGCATCAGGTGCAGGCGGCCGACCTCGCGCGATCCGGACGGGACGTGGTGATCAGCACCGGCACGGCGTCAGGCAAATCGCTGGCGTTCCAACTCCCGATCCTCGACGGCCTGGCCCGTGATCCGCGGGCCCGCGCCCTGTACCTGTCCCCCACCAAGGCGCTCGGCCACGACCAGCTCCGCACCGCGCACTCGCTGACGACGGCGGCCGGTCTCGACGACGCGGTACCGGCCTCCTATGACGGCGACACCCCCGCCGAGATCCGGCGGTTCGCACGCGAACGGTCCCGCTGGTTGTTCTCCAACCCCGACATGATCCACCTGTCGCTGCTTCGCAACCATGCCCGCTGGGCCGTATTCCTGCGCGGCCTGCGTTACATCGTGGTCGACGAATGCCATTACTACCGAGGGATTTTCGGATCCAACGTTGCCATGGTCCTACGACGGCTGCTGCGATTGGCCACGCGCTACAGGCCCCCCGGCACCGAAGGGCCCACCGTCATCTTCGCCAGCGCCACCACCGCTTCACCGGGAGCCACCGCGGCCGAGCTGATCGGCCGGCCGGTCGCGGAAGTGACCCATGACGGCTCACCGCACGGCTCGCGGACCATCGCGCTGTGGGAGCCTGAACTGCGCGAGGACCTTGTCGGCGAGAACGGGGCACCGGTTCGACGCTCGGCCGGAGCCGAGGCCGCGCGCATGATGGCGGAGCTGGTGGCCGAGGGCGCCCGGACGTTGACCTTCGTCCGGTCCCGGCGCGGGGCGGAGCTGACGGCGCTGAGCGCGCGGGCACGCCTGGCCGAGATCGCGCCGCAGCTGTGTGACACGGTGGCCTCCTACCGCGCCGGCTACCTTGCCGAAGACCGCCGCGCGTTGGAGAGTGCCCTGTCCGACGGGGAACTGCGCGGGCTGGCCACCACCAACGCGCTGGAACTCGGCATCGACATCGCCGGGCTCGACGCCGTTTTGCTGGCCGGCTTCCCCGGGACCGTGGCCTCGTTCTGGCAACAGGCCGGCCGATCGGGGCGGCGCGGCCAGGGGGCGCTGGTGGTGCTGATCGCCCGTGATGACCCGCTCGACACCTACCTGGTGCACCATCCCGAGGCACTGCTCGGGAAACCGGTCGAGCGGGTGGTGATCGACCCGGCGAACCCCTACGTGGTGGGGCCGCAGTTGCTCTGCGCGGCCAGCGAAATGCCCCTCAGCGATGCCGAGGTGCAGGCGTGGAACGTCGAAACGGTGGCCCGCGACCTGGTCAGCGAGGGCCTGCTGCGGCGCCGATCGGGGAGGTACTTCCCCGCAGCCGAGGTCGATCCACACGACCGGGTGGACATCCGGGGCACGACCGGAGGACAGGTCGCCATCGTCGAAGCCGACACCGGCCGCATGGTCGGAGTCACCGAGGCCGCCCAGGCACCTGCAACCGTGCACCCGGGAGCGGTCTACCTGCACCAGGGCGAGAGTTACGTCGTGGACACCCTGGATCTGCCAGGTGGTATCGCACTGGTGAACGCCGAAGATCCGGGGTACTCCACCTTCGCCCGGGAGATCACCGACATCACCGTCACCGGCGCGGGGGAACGTGTGGACTACAACTCGGTGAGCCTGGGACTTGTGCCGGTGTCGGTCACCCACCAGGTCATCGGCTACCTGCGGCGCGCAGTCTCCGGTGAGGTGCTCGGGTTCAGCGATCTGGACATGCCCGCCCAACAGCTGCAGACGATGGCGGTGATGTACACGATCACACCGGAAGCACTGCAGGACAACGGAATCGATATGACGCGCATCCCGGGATCACTGCACGCCGCCGAACACGCCGCCATCGGACTGCTGCCACTGGTGGCGAGTTGCGATCGTGGCGATATCGGGGGCCTGTCCACCGCACTGGGAGAAGACGGTCTGCCGACGGTGTTCGTCTATGACGGCCATCCCGGCGGTGCGGGATTCGCCGAACGCGGTTACCGACTGGCCCGAACATGGCTGGCAGCCACCATGGCCGCGATCGAGGCATGCGAGTGCCCGACCGGATGCCCATCCTGCGTGCAATCCCCCAAGTGCGGAAACGGAAACGATCCACTGGACAAGTCCGGAGCGATTTGCGTGCTGCGCATGGTGCTCGCCGAGATCGCCGACGGCCCACCCTGACGCGGGGGCGCCGACCGACCCCTCGAACCACGGTCGGCGGTCGCGACAGGGCGAGCGCACGGCAAAAAGGTCGCATCCTTTTTCTGGAGGCGATCGGCCACAGCCGGGCCTGAGCATCGAACGGTCGGACAACACGATCCGTCGGCAATCCCGCGAACGGGAGGTTTTTGAAAACTACGCCGTCAGACGGCAGGCACGCAACAAGTGGCTAAAACTGATCATCCGATTGGCAAAGATTCGCTCCGTCTACCAGCGGATTCAACGGCACCCAGGGAGCCACGAGAGGTGCCCGGCGGTTAAAGTGGAGCTTGTGACTCCGGATTGGCTGCTGGTGGAGACACTCGGCGAGGAACCCGTAGTGGTCGCCCAGGGCAGGCACATGAAGAACTTCGTGCCCATCGGTGTGTTCCTTAGGCGCAACCCGAATCTGGCGGCCATCCAGACCGCGATCGCCGAGACCGTCGCGACCGGCGAGGGGCTCGCCAGCATCACCCCGAATACCAACCGGGTGATCCGCACCGAGCCGGTACAGATGACCGACGGGCGCATGCACGGCGTCCACGTGTGGTGCGGACCCGCGGACGTCGAGCCGGTTGAACGCCCCACCCCGGGTGCCTACAAGGCCGATCTCGCGGTCGGCGAGTGCAGCGTCACGACGGAATTCCTGGTGAACATCGGCAAGGACCCGGCGCAAGAGAAACTCACCGGCCGATCGCTCGCCGAGGACATCCCGATCCGCACCGTCAACGACGGCGAGGCCAGGGCCCTCTCCTGGACCATCGACCCGGTTCCCGGGCGCACCTTTGCAGCGAACTGGGGCTGGATCGATCCAACCGGGCAATTCCGTCGGGTGGGGTTCTGCTTCCGTACCGTCCTGGAAGCGATGGAGGACGGCAGCGAGCACATGGTCGCCAGGGCGATCAACGTCATCGAATCGGTCGGTGAGACTCCGTTGTCCGCCGAGCATCTGGCGCACCGAATCCTCGATGGGATGGCTCAACCGGGCGTGCACCGGGCGATCGCGGATCTCAACACCTGGACATTGCTGAAGTGGCTGGACGAGCCTTGCCCGTACTACGACTGGCGCGTGAACGTGCAGATGCATCCGGACGATCACGAGCGGGTTTCGGCTCGGATGGCCGACGAGCTGAAGTCCGGCGCGACGAGTGCGGTGATCCGCCTGCCGGCTAACGGCGGTGGATGGGCGCCGGTCCACGTCACGATCCACAAGGTCGAACTCGATGATGGTGTCTACGCCGGCATGATTTCGCTCCGACTCCCCCGCGATGGGGAACTCGCTGAGTCGGGGCTGGCCACAGAAGGGGTCGTCGGCTAGCTAGTCGACGGGTCCGGCCCTCGCCGCGGCCCGGGCTTCACCAACGAACGGTCCTCCCACCGGCAGTCCCGCGGTGACCACCACGTCGAGACGTTCGACCGTGCACCGGCGGACGGCCGCCCCCATGGCCGCCGCCACCGCGGCAGCCTCCCCGCACGCGGCCTGCGGTCCGGCGGCCAGGCGGCGCGCCGCGGCCAGCGCCGCGAGATCGGCGGCCGCCTGGGCCCGGTGTCGCGACAACACAGCGGCTGAGGCCCAGAGGCAACCGAGGGTGACGCTGACGAGTGCCGCGATCATAAACGCGGCGACGACCGTGGCTACGCCGGCGTCGTCACCGATCAGGCTCGGCCGCCGCGACCGCCTCCCCCGCGAGGACGAGGCCGGGAAGCAACGGGGCGCGGCTGCTGACTCGAGCCAGGACGTAACCCCCTTCGCGGCGCACCTCCAGTGACGCGCCCGAGGGCACCAGGCCGATGGCGGCGGCGGCAACGTCCCCGCGGGCGGCCAGCCGGGCTGCTTCCCTCGCCGCATCGACGCAGCGGATCTGCAGCGCGGCGGCGGTGATCCCGGCAGCGCACAGCACCACCACCCCGACCAGGGTCGCGATGGCCAGCGCGGCTTCCACCGTGCCGAAGCCGGCATCACCGCCTAGATCCGGGTGCTCAGCGCGCGGCTGATGATGTTTGTCAAGGCGCCGACGATCGAGTCGCCGGTGACGACGTTGTAGAGGACCGCTCCGAATGCGGCGGCGGCTACGGTCCCGATCGCGTACTCCACCGTGGACATGCCGGTCTCGTCCGCCATCAACAGGCCGACTCGCGCCTTCACGATCCGGAAGATATTGGTGATCACTGTGTTTCCTCTCCTCGGGTTGCCGATGAATGTCAATGACGGTCACAGCAGACCGCCGCCGAAGACCTCGCGGGCCAGCCCCGCAACGACCGGAACGATCCCCAGACATACGAACGCCGGCAGAAAACACAGGCCCAACGGTCCGGCGATCAGCACACCGGCCCGCTCAGCGGACGCAGCGGCACGATGGGCGGCGGCGTGGCGGGCTTGCTCGGCAATCTCGGCAACGCCCTGAGCCAGCGCGGCGCCCGATACCGCCGACCGGCGCGCCAACCGCATCAACGACTCGCACACCGGCGCGGACGTCGCTTCGGATGGTGCCGGCGTGGACCACGCCGTGTCGGCGTCGGCACCCAGAGCCAAAAGATCAGAGGCACGTTGCAGAACCTCGCGCAGCCCTGCCGGCGCTGATGGCGCCGTCACTGCGGCCGCGGTCGACACCGCCATACCCGCCGAGAGACACACTGCAAAGATGTCGAGCGCCGACGCCGCAGCAAGGGGATCGACCTCGGTGTGGTCACGCCACCGCGACGACGCGGGGGTCGCGGCAGGTCTGGTGCGGCGCCGGAGCTGATGCGGACCGGCCGCCGTCAGAAGCGCCACAGCCAGCAGTATCGCCGCGGTGTTCATGGTGCCAGCCGGTCGATGATGTGATCTGACCATCCCAATCCGGCGCAGACCAACGTCACACCTGTCACGAGAAGCCACCCGCCGCCACCGAGGAGAAATCGCAAGGGCTGGGCGCCGATCAGATGGCCGAGTGCCACGCCGAAGACCGGCAAGCCGGCCAAAATCACAGCGGTCGCTCGCGGGCCCGCCAGGGCGGCATCCACCCGGTCGGAAAACCGTTGCCGCTCAACGATGTCGCGATGCGCGGCGGACATCAGCAGCGATATCGGCAGACCGTGATCCGTCGCCAGCCGCCAGCAGACTTCGACGCGTGACCAGTGCACCGGCAGTGCTGACATCGATCCGAGGTCGCGAATGCTCGCCGCCACATCAGACCCCAGTCTGGCCCGGGCGGCGAGGGCGCGTAACGGCGTCGCGGCGTTGCCGCCGCCAGCGGCGGCTTCTGTGGCCGCAGTTTCGAAGGCGCGAACCGGGTGCGCCCCGATCCGCAGTTCACCGACCACGGTCCGCAGCGCCGCGGCCATGGCCTCACCCTGGGTGCGGCGGTAACGCCGGTGGCGACGGCGGCGGAGCCGCACACCGATCATCGTCGCCGCCAGTGCACCGGCGACAGCCGCCGCGGGGGAGACGATAGCCACGATGGCGCCGAGTGCGGCCCCGATCACCACCGCCGCCGTCCGTCCGGATCGATGTGCGGCCTTCGCGCCGCGAAGTCGTCGCCGGTGCGGGGGCACGGTCAGCAGTGCAACGGCGAGCAACGCCGCGGCCACCGCGTGGCCCGTCATGCGACACCCCGTTCGGCGAGAAGATCACCCAGCGCCGACGCACCACTGCCCGCCCCCCGCTCGACATGCCAGACCGGCAGCGCCTCAAGCAGGCCGGCAGCGTCACGGTGGAGCACGGCAAGTTCCTCCACCCGGCGGCCCCGGGCGCCTCTGCTGACATGCACCACGACCTGGATGGCTGCCGCCAACTGGCTGTGCAGTGCACCGCGGGGCAGTCCGCCTAGGGCGCCCAGCGCCTCCAGCCTCGCCGGCACCTCGGCAGCGCTGTTGGCGTGCACGGTGCCGGCGCCGCCGGCGTGACCGGTGTTGAGTGCCGACAACAGGTCGACCACCTCAGCTCCCCGAACCTCTCCGACGACCAGGCGATCGGGACGCATCCGAAGCGCCTGCCTGACCAGGTCCCGGAGGGTGACTTCGCCGACGCCCTCGACATTGGCCGCACGGGCGACCAGTCGGACCAGGTGCGGATGCGGCGGTGCCAATTCCGGGGCGTCTTCGACGCAGATGATGCGCTCGTGTGCGGCGACCGCACCCAGCATCGCGGCCAGCAGGGTGGTCTTCCCGGCGCCTGTCCCGCCGGACACCAGGAACGCCACTCGGGCCTCGATGATTCGGCGCAGCAGTGACTCGGCCTCCGCCGCGATGGCCCCGGCGGCCGTCAACGCGGCGAGGTTCTGGGTGGCGGCATGAAGCACACGCAATGACAAGCACGTGCCGGCCGCCGCGACGGGGGGCAGCACGGCGTGCAGACGGACGCCGAATCGGCCGGAGCCCACCCCGGCGAGGTGGCCGTCCACCCACGGCTGGGCATCGTCGAGCCTGCGGCCGGCTGCGATGGCTAGCCGCTGCGCCAACCGGCGGACCGCGGCCTCATCGGCGAAGCGGATATCGCTGCGGGACAACCCGTTTCCATCGTCGACCCATATCTCGTCGGGTGCGGTGACGAGCACATCCGTTGTTGCTTCACCGGCCAGCAACGGTTCCAGAATTCCCGCGCCGGTCATTTCCGTCTCCAGCAGACGCAGGCTGCTCAGCACGTCGGTGTCTCCGAGAACACCCGCGGACTCTGCTCGTATCGCGGCCGCGACGGCAGCCGGACGAACCGGACCGGAATGAGCCACCAGTCGCTCACGGACCCGGTCGATCAGGGACTCACTCATGGGCACCTCCCGGCACTCGATCCACGCACTCGAGCACTGTGCGAGCGGCGGCGGCCAGGACCGACCGGTGCCGAAGTCGCAGACCACCCTGCTCGAGACGGCGCGACAGCATCGGCTCCGGGCGCAGCGCGGCCAACAGTGGTGCTGCCACCACTTCGACGGCTTCCCTCGCCGACAGTCCACCGGGAGCCGGACCGCGAACCACAAGGCCGACATTGCGATTCATCATGCGGACGGCACCTGTCACCGCGGCGGCAGCCGTAATCGCGCGGACGTCGCAGGTGGTGATGACGACCACCAGGTCGGCCAGTTCGATCGCGTGAATAGCCGCCGGGCCGAACTGGCGAGGCACATCACAGACCACCATGGCGCCGCCGCGCCGGGCGGCTTGGGCCACGGCCACAAAGACCTCTCCGTCGACGTCGTGGCATGCACGCGCGGCGGACAGGACGGTGGTATCGCCGCGCCGCGGTAGGGCATCGCGCACAGCGGTCCAACTGAGCCGGCCGCCCGGCGTGCTCAGATCGGGCCACCGCAGACCCGGGGCGGACTCGATACCGAGCAGCAGGTCCAGCCCACCACCGCACGGGTCGAGATCGATCAGCAATGCATCGGGGGCACACAGGGCGAGAGCCGCGGAGAACACCGATGCCCCGCCACCTCCCCGGCCCGGCACCACCGCGATGAGCCGGCCCGATTTCCGGTGCGAGGATCCCGCCTCCACCGCCTCGGACAGCATTCGGACCAGCGCGGCTTCTTGGGCCGGAAGAATGACGACACCGCGTGCACCCACCTGGACTGCCGCAGACCATGCCGACGGCGACGGTTCAGCGCCGACGATCAAGACAACACCTTCGCGCCGCGGCAATCCCTCGCGCACGCAGCGCAGGGCGGCCTGTTCATCGACGAGTACCGCAGCGGCTGCCAGCCAGTTCATCCTCGCCGGTTCCGTGGACCTCATCACCCGCACACCGGCGGCAGCGGCAACCCGATCGGCGTCGGCCGACAGGGCATCATCGCCGAGAATCGTCAGCACCACGGTCGTCCCGGCCACGCCCACCACCGTGCTGGGCACAGCCGGGCGCAGCCAGTCGGTAGGGAAAAGGCTGTGGATAAAGGACGACCCTCGCCAGGGGGGGAGGAGGCGAGGGTCGTCGTGTATCAGCCCCGGGGGGTCGGGCTGATGCACACCCGGCATAAGCCGAGTGCGGCCCACTATACACACGAGGAACCGCGCCGAGGCAAGCATATTTGGAAGGCGAAAACTGCATTTTTCCTGTGAATTTACAGTCGCCGCCAGGTGTCGCAGTCTGCCTTTTTTGGCGCCTCCGGCAGCCCGACGGTGCCGGCGTTCGCTACTGCTGTTTGACTCTTGATGTGACGGCCGTCACGGAGTACAAAGGAATCACGGAAGCTTGGAGCGGCCAAGGCAGCGCCGGAAGAGAAGGTTCTGCCTCCCGGGCCAGGCGACCCAGCACGGTACCGGGCACCCACGCGGAGCACGCCGCGGAGATGGCAAAAGTGTTGCGGGCCTGCGTAACTGCGGGAGTGAATGTTCCTGGCTCTATGGGTGGAGCGCAGAGTTGACACTCACCGCAGGATCGCCGAGGCCTACCCACGCAACCCACCGAGCACGCTTGGTAACCACGGATCCGTGTTGGCGGGCGGCGAGCCGAACTCAGTTCGGAGCGCCGCCCGTTTTCATGCCGTGGTGGCCGCCTCCGCGATCGACAGTGCTTCTCGCGCACCGTCTTCCAGAGCCCGGCAGCACATCACCAGCCAGGGACCGACCCCGTCGGGTCCACTCCGCGCGAAGCCCGCGGCGGCGGTGCGGTACTCGTCGGCACGCCGCAGCCAGTAAACCTCGGGGACTCCGAGGCCATGTGGATCAAGCCCGGAAGCGATCGTCACCAGTCGTGAAACTGCTCGTGCGACAACTCCATCGGCGCTACCGAACGGCGCCAACGTCAGCAACTCGCCGTGTGCGACCGCAGCCAGTATGGGGGCGGGAACGGCACTCTCGCCGGTGACAAGGCGAGTCATCAGATCGAGGCGCGGACTGATCTCGGGCTGCTGACGCGGGCGGCCCAGTTGCGAATCGTCCACCAGATCCGCGGCGGCCAGTGCATGGAGTCGGGCCAGCGCCTGCAACGGGGCGCGCTGCCAGACGCCGACCAGACTGGTGGTTCCGCCCTCGAGTGCCTGACCTACCCGCAGCGCGCCCGACAGCACCGGGTCGTCGGATCCCGATGTCGCCTCAAGTTGTACGCCACCGCCGTCCAGCGCCGACGAAGACCGGGCCCCGCGCACCGCCGATTCGGCTGCCGTGGCCGGCCAGTTGCGCAGATTCGTCCGATGCCGGTGCGCCTTACCGAGCGCAACCCGCGCGGCCTCGGCGGCATCGGCCACACCGGGCAGATCGACCAGTGGCGCCAACAGATCGCGGGTGCGTCCCCGGGAAGCACCGGTAGTCACGACAAGTCACGCTACCTGTGCGCGATTGGCGCCGCGCAGACGACCACCAGTGACTACTCTCGATTGATGGCTGAGGCGCACACGGACGCTCCCGGCTCCGTTCGCCAAGTGGTTCGTGGGCGGCAAACTGAATGTCGCCTACAACTGCGTGGACCGCCATGTCGAAGCCGGCCACGGCGATCGGATCGCGATCCACTGGGAAGGTGAACCGGTCGGCGACGCGCGCTCCATCACCTACGCCGAACTCAAGGACGAGGTGTGCAGGGCCGCCAACACGCTGGCCGGCCTGGGGCTAGTGGCCGGCGACCGGGTGGCGATATACATGCCCATGGTGCCCGAGGCCATCATCGCGATGCTGGCCTGCGCCCGGCTGGGAGTCATGCACTCGGTGGTGTTCGGCGGGTTCTCCGCATCGGCACTGCGGGCGCGGGTGGAGGATGCCGAGGCCAAACTCGTCATCACCACCGACGGGCAGTACCGGCGTGGTACCGCGGTATCGCTGAAGGACGCGGTGGATGAGGCGGTCGCCGGCCAGCCCTGCGTGCGCAATGTTCTGGTGGTGCGCCGCACCGGAATCGACGTCGCGTGGACCGAGGGCCGAGATCTGTGGTGGCACGACACCGTTGACAAGGACTCACCGCAGCACACCCCTGAGGCGTTCGACTCCGAGCAACCCCTGTTCCTGCTCTACACCTCCGGAACCACGGGTAAGCCGAAGGGGATCATCCACACCTCTGCGGGATACCTGACCCAGACGTCCTATACGCACCATTACGTGTTCGACATCAAACCGGAGACCGACGTCTACTGGTGCACCGCCGATATCGGCTGGGTCACCGGCCACAGCTACATCGTCTATGGCCCGCTCGCCAACGGCGCGACGCAGGTCGTCTACGAGGGAACGCCGGCATCGCCGGATGAGCACCGGCACTTCCAGGTGATCGAAAAGTACGGTGTCACAATCTATTACACCGCCCCTACCCTGATCCGGACCTTCATGAAGTGGGGCCGGGAGTTGGCCTTCGAGCATGACCTCTCCAGTCTGCGACTGCTGGGATCAGTGGGTGAGCCGATCAATCCGGAGGCGTGGCGGTGGTACCGGCTGGTCTTCGGAGCAGACAAGACACCGATCGTGGACACCTGGTGGCAGACCGAGACCGGTGCGGCGATGATCTCGCCGCTGCCCGGTGTCACCACCTGTAAGCCCGGCTCAGCGATGCGCCCGCTGCCCGGGATCTCCGCCAAGATCGTCGACGACGACGGCAAAGAGCTGGCGCCCGCCGTCGAGCACGGCGAGCCCGTCACCGGTTATCTGGTGCTGGACGAGCCGTGGCCGTCGATGCTGCGTGGAATCTGGGGCGATGAGGAACGGTTCATCGAGACCTATTGGTCCCGGTTCGCCGATCAGGGGTGGTACTTCGCCGGCGACGGAGCCCGCTACGGCACCGACGGCGAGGTGTGGGTGCTTGGCCGCATCGACGATGTGATGAACGTGTCCGGCCACCGCATCTCCACCGCCGAGGTCGAGTCCGCGCTCGTGGGGAACGCCGGTGTGGCCGAGGCTGCGGTGGTCGGGGCGACCGACGACCACACCGGCCAGGCGATCTGCGCGTTCGTGATCCTCAAGCAGCACCATGCCGATATGTCGACCCGGGACATGGTCGAGGAGTTACGGGCCGAGGTGGCCCGCGAGATCTCACCGATCGCCAAACCGCGCGAGATCCACGTGGTGCCGGAACTGCCGAAGACCCGCAGCGGAAAAATCATGCGGCGCCTGCTACGTGATGTCGCCGAGGGACGCGAACTCGGCGACACGTCGACCCTGGTCGACCCCGGGGTATTCGAGGCGATCCGGTCCAGCAAGGCGAACTGAACGTCCCGCGGCGGTCCCGCCGCTATGCCGGTCCCGGCACTGGGTTGGCCGTTGGGATGAATCCGGCCCCCGGGCGGTCCTTGGCGACGAGGTCGGCCAGGATCGCGTTCATCGACATCGTCACCGCCGGGGTGTGCAACGGGATGTATTTGATGATGCAGGTCGGCAGGCCCTCGGTGAAGGCGCCGTGAATCATTCCCACGAGCCTGTTGTTGACCGTGACCGGCGCGCCCGAATCGCCCGGCTGGCCGCACACCTGGTTGACGATGGTGCCCGGCTCCTCGCCCGGACCCCAGGTCACCCCGCAGGAATAGCCGGTGGTGCGGCCCAGCTTGCAGGCCACCTGGCCGAATGCCGGGTCACCTCCGAGTCCGTCGATGGCGAAGCCGTTCCAGTTCGACACCGGATCGACCTTGGCCGGGTCGAAACGGATCACCGCATAGTCCAGAGCGTCGTTGCCGGCCACCATGGTGCCGATCACACCGCCGTCGGGGGACGCCTCGGAGGCGACCTGGGCGCCCGGTGCGCCGCAGTGGGCGGAGGTGAAGCCCACCAGGGCACCGGTGCGGTCATTGCCGATCGCCGTCAGAGTGCAGTAGGTGTCGCCCTCGACCACGATGCCGGCGCCCCCGCCGATCACGACCTTGCCATCGGCCGCAGCCGGCGCGACACCACCCAGCACTGTCACGCCCACCAGGGCTGTGGCCGCCAGCACCGTGCCCGCGGAAACCACGGGCACAGATCGCCGACGCGCACGATGTGCGGTGAACACGGCAAACCTCCATCGTTATCCCACCCGACTGCCTAGTCTAGCTTGGCCACACCAGTAACTTGCGTAACACGACAGGGGTGGCCCCGCCGCAAGTTCTGCCGTGACAACATGAACTGGCAACATGAACTCCCGAACGCACCGAGCAGTTGGAGGACGACCGTGACCGATCGGGATCGTAAGACCGGGGTGCCCGCCAGTGCGGCGTCGATACCACTGGTGGATCCCCATGCGATGCCCGCCGATCCCTCCATCGGCGAGTTGGTGCGCGACGCCACCAGCCAAGTCTCGACACTGGTGCGCGCCGAAGTGGAACTTGCAAAGGCGGAGATCACCCGCGATGTCAAGAAGGGCCTGACCGGCAGCGTCTTCTTCATCCTGGCCCTGGTCGTTCTCCTCTATTCCACCTTCTTCATGTTCTTCTTCCTCGCCGAACTGCTGGACACCTGGATCTGGCGCTGGGCGGCGTTCCTGATCGTTTTCGTCCTGATGCTGGTCACCACGGCGGTGTTGGCCCTGATCGGCTACCTGAGGGTGCGGCGGATCCGCGGTCCGCAGCAAACCATCGCATCGGTGAAGGAGACGGCGGCCGCACTCACACCCGGCAACGCCGGCCAACTCAAGGCTCAGTCCACCCCCGCCCCCGCCCCTGCACTGCCGGACCAGGTGACCCCTGACCAGTCCGGCTGGTGATGGTCCCGCCGGACCCGTCGGTCACCCGCATCGGGGGCTCCTGGCGCCATCTGGACGTGCACGCCAACGGGATCCGGTTCCAGTGCGCCGAGGCCCTCGGCGACCCGCACGATGAGACACCCCCGACGGCCAAGCCGCTGGTCGTCCTACTGCACGGCTTCGGGTCGTTCTGGTTGTCGTGGCGACACCAGTTGCGTGGTTTGTCCGGCGCCCGGGTGGTCGCCGTGGACCTGCGCGGCTACGGCGGCAGCGATAAACCGCCGCGCGGCTACGACGGCTGGACTCTGGCCGGCGACACCGCGGGACTGATTCGCGCTCTCGGGCACCGGTCGGCCACCCTCGTCGGACACGCCGACGGCGGACTGGTGTGCTGGGCCACCGCGGTACTGCACTCTCGGATGGTCCGAGCCATAGCCCTGGTCAGTTCGCCGCACCCGGCTGCGCTGCGCCACTCGGTGCAGACCAGCCGCGAACAGAGTCGAGCTCTGCTGCCCACCCTGCTGCGGTATCAGCTTCCCCGCTGGCCTGAACGCCTGCTGACACGCGACGACGCCATTGAACTCGAGGCCCTGGTGCGCAGTCGCTCGTCGCTGAGATGGCAAGCTTCCCAGGATTTCTCGGAGACGATGCCCCTTCTGCGGCAGGCGATTCAGATTCCGTCAGCCGCACACTGTGCTTTGGAATATCAGCGGTGGGCGGTGCGCAGTCAGTTCCGTAATGAAGGTCGCAGGTTCATGGCGCTGATGGACCGTCGACTCGACATCCCGCTGCTTCATCTGCGTGGCGAGGACGATCCCTATGTGCGCAACGATCCAGTGCAGGGCAGCCGGTGTTACGCGCCTCACGGTCAGTTTCTGTCAGTGGCCGGTGCCGGGCACTATGCGCACGAGGAATCACCCGACCTGGTCAACGAACACCTGCAGCGATTCTTCGCGTCGATATAGCCGCGACTACTTGACGCAGGTTCCAGTGGGCACCGGCGCGGTGTTGCCGATCTGGGCCAACTGGCGGGACACCTCATTGGTCGTCATGACGAAGCCGGTGTCGTTGTCGTCGACCGCGGCCCCGAACACCACGCCGATCACCTCACCGGCACGGTTGATCATCGGGCCCCCGGAGTTGCCCTGCCGGACGGTGCCGCGAATGGTGTAGACCTCCCGGTTGACCGTCGTGCTCTTGTAGATGTCGGGGCCACTGAGTTCGATGATCTCGCGAACCCGCGCCGGCGTGGCTTCGAAATCGCCGCCGCCGGGGAATCCGAGCACCACCGCGTCGGTGCCGGTCTTGGCCGGCTGATCGGCGAACACCAGGGGCTTCTGGGGAAGGTCGGGCACGGCGAGAATCGAGATGTCCTCGTTGGGGTCGTAGGCCACCACCGTCGCGTCGTACTTCTTACCCTCGGCTTCGACTGTCACACTGTCCGAACCCGCGACGACGTGCGCGTTGGACATGACCCGATTGGGTGCCACCACGAAGCCGGTTCCCTCCAGAACCTTCTGACATGCCGTCGCGACTCCACGGATCTTGACCACGCTGGGCCGTGCCGTACCGACGACGAGGCTGTCGGCCAATGAGGCGTCCGGCGGTTCGACCGATTGAACGGGTGTCCGGCCGATCGGCTCGAGGACATCGGGAAGACCCGAGGTGCTCAGCAGCCCCGACATTCGCTTGGGAACGGCTCGCAGCCAGTCCGGGGCGTACTTGTCCACCTCGGCGACCACCTTGGACCCGCGCACCGCTGCCGCCAGGCTCGGCTGATCGGTCGATTTCAGCGGCGTCGCCAGCAGCCAGGCCGCCACCATCACCACCACCAGCTGCAGTGCGACACCGACGACGGAGTCCACCCCCCGTACCCCGCCGCTGCGAATCGAGTTGCGCACCGCGCGGCCCAGCACGACGCCGGCAATCTCACCGACGACGACGAGCGCGAGGATGAGGAAGAGCGCGACGAACAGTTTTGCCCGTGGGGAGTCGATATGGCCGACCAGGTGCGGTGCCAGCATCACTCCGGCGATGGCGCCCAGGATGACGCCCACGAAGGACAGCAGCGATCCCAGCGCACCGGACCGCCAACCGGATATCGCCGCGATGAGCGCCACCCCGATGATCGCAATGTCCAACCATTGCGAACTCGTCACAGCGACTCCTCTTCGTCAAAGGCGCCGAGCGCCGGAGCCTCGGCGGCCTCATAAGCGCCGAACGCCGGAGCCTCGGCGATGTTATCGCCCACGAGCGCCATTGCTTCGTCCAATTCCCGAACGTCGTCGGTGTTCCACGGTTGTGCCCATCCGGCCACATCGAGCATCGCCGAGATTACGTGACCGGTGAATCCCCAGACCAGCATCTCGTTGAGAAGGAACGCCGGGCCGGCGAAGCGGGGCGGGCCGCCGGTCCGGTAGACCATCAGCCGGTTGCGGGGGTTGACGAAGGCGCGCAGTGGTACGCGGGCCACCACCGCGGTCTCCGACTCATCGACCACCGCCACCGGGCCGGGGTCCGGAGAGTAGGCCAGCACCGGCACCACATGAAATCCCGACGGCGGGATGAACATCCGCTGCAGCGTGGCCAAAGGGCGCAACCGGCCCGGGTCGATCCCGGTCTCCTCCCGGGCCTCGCGGAATGCGGTGTGGACCGGGTCAGAATCGCCGGGATCGGTCGCACCGCCCGGGAAAGCCGCCTGCCCGGCGTGGTGGCGCAGGGAGTTGGCCCGAACGGTCAGCAGCAGATCGGCATCGTCGGGCACGCCACCCGGTGGATGCTCGGCGGCCCCGCAGAACAACACCAGGACAGCGGCATCACGCCCCGATCGCGCCGCCTCAGATGCGCTTCGCGCGCCGGTCAACGCGGTCAGCAGTTCCGGTGGCACCCGGCGTCGATAGGCGTGCGGAACGCGGTCCACGTTATGCACGAGCGGCGCCAGCCACGGCGGCGAGGCCGCAGGGGTGAGCGAATGCGCTGCGCTCACCTTCGGGCTCCCATCCGCCACCTTGCTCTCACCGCTCTATCACCGTGGTCAGCCCAGTGCGGACTGCACCGCCGCGGCGATCTCATCCGCAGTGGCGAAGGGCCTCGGCAGCACCTTGGCAACGCTACCGTCCCGGCGCAGCACCACGGTTGCGGGCATCACGTTCGGCAATGCCAACGCCGCCGCAATGCTGCGGCGCCCGTCCTGCAACACCGGCAGTCGTACACCGAGTTCGGCCATCCGCAGCAACGCAGCCGTCTCGTTCTCATCCTGGTGCACGGTCACCACCGTCACCGCGTCACCGACGCGCTGCTGATACGCCGCCATCGCCGGTAACTCAAGCGCACACGGGCCGCACCAGTACGCCCACAGGTTGAGCACCACGGTGCGGTCGGCCAGAGCGGCGCCGACGTTCAGCAGCGATCCGTCCGCAGCGCATTCGACGACGACATCGCGCAATTCATCCGGGCCCGCACCGCCGAGAGGGGCCGGGCATGCCGGCAGCGCCGCCTCCCGCCGCGGGCCGGCCAGCGCCTCGGCCGTGTCGGCGTCGCGATGCGTCCGGCCCGCCTGCGGAGTCGGCGACTCCCCGGGTGGTGGGGTGGAATCCCGGAGCTGCGCGGCCAGTGCGACGAGGAGAACGGCCACCACCGCCAGCGTCGCCACGGTCCATCGCGTCGAGGTTCGCATCTGAGCTCGAGTACCCCTCTACAGCCCGGCCAACGCCAGCAGATGCTCGGCCTCGGGGCCCTTCACCAACGGCGCAGCCAGCAGTGGATCGGTCGGTCCGGTGCCGTAGGACGGGCAGTCCTTTGCCAGTACGCACACTCCGCAGGCCGGCTTGCGCGCATGGCAAACGCGGCGGCCGTGGAAGATCACCCGGTGGCTCAGCAGCGTCCACTCGCGGCGTTCGATCAGCTCGCCCACCGCATGCTCCACCTTGACGGGGTCGGTCAGTTCAGTCCAGCGCCAGCGCCGCACCAGCCGCCCGAAATGGGTGTCGACGGTGATTCCGGGGATATCGAATGCGTTACCCAGAATCACATTGGCGGTCTTGCGCCCGACCCCGGGCAGGGTCACCAACTCCTCGAGGGTGCGCGGCACCTCGCCGTCGAACCGTTCGGTCAGTTCCGCGCCGAGTCGGATCAGCGAGTTGGCCTTGTTGCGGTAGAACCCGGTCGGCCGGATCAACCCCTCAAGTTCGGCCCGGTCGGCCCCGGCATAGTCGCGCGCTGTCCGGAAGCGGGCGAAGAGCGTCGGGGTGGTGAGGTTGACGCGCTTGTCGGTGCTCTGCGCCGACAGGATGGTCGCCACGGCCAGTTCCAGCGGGTTGGTGAAATCGAGCTCGCAGTACACATGCGGAAATGCGATGGCGAGGGTGCGGTTCATCCGCCGCGCACGGCGGACCAGTCCGAGGTGGGTCTCAGATTCCCACTTCGCCGATGCCGACGTCCGCCTCGCCACGGGAGCCAGGGTAGGTGATCGCCCGACCGCCGACAGACCGGTGACGATTCGTGACCGCCACGAGACCTGACACCGGTTAACTTCCCGGCTATGTCCTGGTTGATCGCGGCGCTCATGCCGGCGTTGCTGATGGGTTCCGCGTTCGCCATGCAGCGATTGGAAAGCGTCATGCACGGCGACCGCCCGAGCGCCGGCCAGGTCGTCGCCCTGCTCGAGCAGGCGGCCCACGCAGCACGCGAGAACGCAGCCCAGCGAACGTTGAACGACCTGGCGGGCTTAGCGCAGACCAACGGGCACCCAGGCCGCCTGGACGCGGTGCCGCTGGCAGACGAACCGGGCCTGCCGACCCGCCCCAATCCGATGTTTCCGCCGTCGGAAATCGCAAATCCTGTGTAGCGTTGGTACCTCCCCGAGGAGTGTGAACTCCTAGACTGACGGTCGGGGATGTGCGCGCCCGCCCATGACCGACGAGCTAGGAGAGAGACGACGTGGACGAGATCCTGGCCAGGGCCGGAATCTTCCAGGGGGTCGATCCCAGCGCTGTTTCGGCGCTGACCAAGCAACTTCAGCCAGTGGATTTTCCGCGCGGCCACACGGTGTTCAACGAGGGCGAGCCCGGCGACCGGCTCTACATCATCATCACCGGCAAGGTGAAGATCGGCCGCCGCTCCCCCGACGGCCGGGAGAACCTGCTGACGATCATGGGACCGTCGGACATGTTCGGCGAGCTGTCCATCTTTGATCCGGGTCCGCGGACCTCCAGCGCCACCACCATCACCGAGGTGCGGGCGGTCTCGATGGACCGCGACGCACTGCGGGCCTGGATAGCCGACCGGCCCGAGATCGCCGAGCAGCTACTGCGGGTCCTGGCCCGCCGCCTGCGCAGGACCAACAACAATCTGGCCGATCTGATCTTCACCGACGTACCCGGCCGGGTCGCCAAGCAGTTGCTGCAACTCGCACAGCGCTTCGGCACTCAGGAGGGCGGCGCCATGCGGGTCACCCATGACCTCACCCAGGAGGAGATCGCCCAGCTCGTCGGGGCGTCGCGGGAAACCGTCAACAAGGCGCTGGCCGACTTCGCCCACCGCGGCTGGATCCGTCTGGAGGGCAAGAGCGTGCTCATCTGTGACTCCGAGCGCCTGGCGAGGCGCGCGCGCTAGTTCTCTCGCAGATACAGCAACTGCGCGCGCACCGACGACTCGGCCGCCTCCCATAGTTTCTCGTCGACGTCGGCGTAGACCTGCTCGACCACCTGCCGTGCAGTGGCGTCCTCACCGAGCACGCGCAGCGCTTGGCGCACCTGCTCAAGACGCTGCTGCCGATGCGCCAGGTACGTCGCGGCGACCGAGGACAGGTCGACGAGTTCGGGGCCGTGGCCCGGCAACACCGTGCGCTGGCCCAGGCCCTGCAGTCGTCGCAGAGATTCCAGATAATCCGTCAGGCTGCCGTCCTCGTCGTCGATGACGGTGGTGCCCCGGCCGAGCACGGTATCAGCGGTCAGCACGGCATCGTCGAGCAGAAAACACAACGAGTCGCCCGTGTGTCCGGGGGTGGCGAGCACAGTGATCCGCAGTCCAGCCGCCTCTATCACCTCCCCATCGCTCAACGGGCCCCCCAGTCCGCGCAGGAAGCCGCTGCCGATCGAACGGACGACGCTGCCGGTGGTTGCGACGAGGCGGTCGATGCCGTCGGTGTGATCACCGTGGCGATGGCTGATCAATACCAGCGGGATTCGGCCGAGTGCGGCGATGCGGTCGATGTGCGCGCCGTCGTCGGGCCCCGGATCGACGACGACGGCCTCGTCGCTGCCCCTACCGCGCAGCACCCAGGTGTTGGTGCCCTCCAGTGTCATGGTGCCGGGGTTGTCGCACAGCAACACCGACGCCGTGTCGGTGACCGGTCGCAAAACGCCGTAGGCGGGATGGCCCGCCCCGAAGTCCACCGTCGTCAACTCACCTCGACGATGAGTTCGACCTCCACCGGAGCGTCCAGGGGCAATTCGGACACCCCGACCGCCGAGCGGGCATGGGCGCCGGCCTCACCGAACACCTCGCCCAGGAACTCTGAAGCGCCGTTGATCACGCCGGGCTGTCCGTTGAAGCCAGCGGCCGAGGCGACGAATCCGACCACTTTCACCACCCGGGTGACCGAGTCGACGCCCACCAGTGCGTGGATGGCGGCCAGCGCGTTCAACGCGCAGGTGCGTGCGGCCGTCTTGGCCTGCTCGGGGGTCACCTCCGCGCCGACCTTTCCGGCATGGGTCAGCTCGCCGCCGATGAGCGGCAACTGGCCCGAGGTGTACACCAGATTTCCGGTGCGCACCGCGGGGACGTAGGCCGCCAGCGGGGCGGCCGGCGCCGGCAGGGCGATGTCGAGTTCAGTGAGCCGGGCCGAAGCGCTCACTTAGGTCTCTTCAGGTAGGCGACGTGCTGCTCACCGGTGGGACCCTGCAGCACCGAGACCAGCTCCCAGCCGTCAGCACCCCACTGGTCGAGGATCTGCTTGGTCGCGTGGGTCAGCAGCGGCACGGTCGCGTACTCCCAGGTAGTCGGTTCAGTCATAGCCGAAGCCTATCCCTGGGCTCCGGAAGGCCCGGCGGCCGTTGCAGCTTGGATAGCATGGGCGTGATGGCGACCAAATCGAGTGACGGCAGTGCGGTCGGCTGGCCGGCGCGGCTGACCAAGGCTCGGCTGCATTTCGTCACCGGCAAGGGCGGCACCGGCAAGACCACCGTGGCGGCCGCCTTGGCACTGACGCTGGCGGCCGGCGGACGTCGGGTACTTCTGGTGGAAGTCGAAGGGCGCCAAGGCATCGCGCAGCTTTTCGATGTCCCGCCGCTGCCGTACGAAGAGGTGAAGGTGGCCACCGCCGACGGGGGCGGGCACGTCAACGCCCTGGCCATCGAACTCGAGGCCGCGTTTCTGGAGTACCTCGAGATGTTCTACAACCTGGGCCTGGCCGGCCGGGCCATGCGCCGGATCGGGGCGGTGGAGTTCGCCACCACCGTGGCGCCTGGACTTCGCGACGTCCTGCTGACGGGCAAGATCAAGGA
The DNA here is from genome assembly GCA_021413425.1 of Mycobacterium sp. Lineage (GTDB taxonomy): Bacteria > Actinomycetota > Actinomycetes > Mycobacteriales > Mycobacteriaceae > Mycobacterium. The sequence goes on along the minus strand of JAIOQK010000178.1, from coordinate 7,541 downwards.
GGCCGCGATCCGGGTGGACTCCGGCAAGCGCCCCTCCTATGACGCCATTGTCGTGGACTCCCCACCGACCGGCCGCATCGGTCGCTTCCTCGATGTCACCAAGGCGGTGGCGGATCTGGCGACCGGTGGACCGGTGCACACCCAGGCCGAAGGCGTGGTGAAGCTCCTGCACTCCGAGCAGACGGCGATCCATCTGGTCACGCTGCTCGAAGCACTTCCGGTTCAGGAGACCATCGAGGCCATCCGGGAACTGGAGTCCCTCGATCTGCCGATCGGCAGCGTGATCATCAACCGCAACATTCCACCGTTCCTGTCACCGGCCGACCTCGCCAAGGCCGCCGAAGGACATATCGACGCCGATGCGGTCCGGGCCGGACTCTCCCGGGCGGGCATCACCCTGACCGACGCCGATTTCGCCGGGCTGCTGACCGAGACCATCGAGCACGCCACCCGGATTGATGCGCGGTCGGAGAGCGCCAGCGAACTCGAAAGGCTGCACGTGCCCCGACTCCAATTGCCCACCGTCGCCGACGGCGTGGATCTGGGCAGCCTCTACGAACTGGCCGAAGCGCTCGCCCAGCAGGGCGTCCGATGATGAGCGGGGCACCTCCGGCGCTGGACATGAAGTCGATCCTGTCGGACAGATCCAATCGCGTGGTCGTGTGCTGTGGGGCGGGCGGCGTCGGCAAGACCACCACCGCAGCCGCGATGGCCGTGCGGGCCGCCGAGTACGGCCGCACCGTCGTGGTGCTGACCATCGACCCGGCCAAGCGGCTCGCTCAGGCACTGGGCATCGAGGCGCTGGGCAATACTCCGCAGCAGGTGCCGCTGGGCGCCGAGGTGTCCGGGGAGCTGCACGCCATGATGCTCGACATGCGGCACACCTTCGACGAGATGGTCATCGAATATTCGGGACCTGAACGCGCACAAGCGATTCTGGAGAACCAGTTTTACCAGACCGTCGCCACATCACTGGCGGGCACGCAGGAGTACATGGCCATGGAGAAGCTGGGCCAGCTACTTGCACAAGACCGCTGGGACCTGGTGGTGGTCGATACCCCGCCGTCGCGCAACGCCCTGGACTTCCTGGACGCCCCCAAGCGGCTGGGCAGCTTCATGGACAGCCGGCTGTGGAAGCTGCTGCTGGGACCGGGCCGTGGACTGGGCCGGCTGGTGACCGGCGTGATGGGCCTGGCCATGAAGGCGCTATCGACGGTCCTGGGCTCGAAGATGCTCTCCGACGCCGCCTCGTTCGTCCAGTCGCTGGACACCACGTTCGGCGGCTTCCGTGAGAAGGCGGATCGAACCTACGAATTGCTCAAGCGGCGCGGCACCCAGTTCGTGGTGGTCTCGGCCGCCGAGCCGGATGCCCTTCGAGAGGCGACCTTCTTCGTCGACCGGCTGTCGGAGGAGGGCATGCCGTTGGCCGGACTCATCCTCAACCGCACCCATCCGATGCTGTGCCCGCTGACGGTGGAACGGGCGATCGACGGAGTCGCCGACCTTCAGAGCGCGCACAGTGGCAAGGGCGACAACCCGGATGCGCTGACCATCGCGGTGCTGGGCATTCACGCCGACCGGGGCCAGACCGCCAAACGGGAGATCCGGCTACTGTCCCGGTTCACCGGAGCCAATCCGCACGTCCCGGTGGTGGGTGTGCCGTCGCTGCCGTTCGACGTCTCAGACCTCGATGCCCTGCAGGCGATCGCCGATCAGATCACCGGCGAGAAGTGACGGTGGTCTCCCCGGCCGTGCGCTTCAGCTGACGCTGCGGTGCTTACGCTGGGCGGCGAAAAACTCCGACCAGGACTCCACCTCGGGGTGCTGCTTGAGCAGCGCGCGGCGCTGCCGCTCGGTCATGCCGCCCCAGACGCCGAACTCGACCCGGTTATCCAGGGCGTCGGCGCCGCATTCGGTGATCACCGGACAGTGACGGCAGATGTCGGCCGCCTTGCGCTGGGCTGCCCCGCGCACGAAGAGTTGGTCGGGATCGGCCGACCGGCACAGGGCCTGGGAAACCCAGGCGATCCGGGCCTCCTCCGCTCCGTTGACTGACACTGAGATTGTTCTACGGGCGGCAGGCCGAGTCCCCGACACGGGCGATCCCCTTCATCACGAGCCGCCTGTTGTGGCGGCGATTCCTCCGGTGAGGTCGCCATTGCGACCTGCGCCACACTGTCTCGTCAGTGTTACCTGCGTCGCAGTGTGTGCTTAAGTTAGGTGGTCAGGTCTCGTTTGCGCAACAGGCGGATCACAACTTTTTTGGCACAAGCGTCCAGTCGCATCACGAACTGCGGTTTTCTGGCCCGGACGTCAGAAATTTCGTTACCTGCGGGGCCCCCGGGCGGGCTGGCCGAGCCACGCTGAGACCCCGAACCGCGCTGCGTACGCTATTCCCATGTCGGAACGCCCGCCGACCGGTCCCACGATCGCCAAGTTGGCCTGGTCATGCCTGCTGGCCAGTGTGATCGTGGCGGCGATGCTCTTCCCGGTGGCCGGCGGCCTGGGCCTGATGTCCAATCGCGCCTCCGACATCGTGGCCAACGGGTCCGCGCAGTTGCTCGAGGGCGACGTCCCAGCGGTGACCACCATGGTCGATGCGCGCGGCAACACCATCGCCTGGCTGTACTCCCAGCGCCGTTTCGAGGTGCCCGCGGACAAGATCGCCGACACCATGAAGCTGGCGATCGTCTCCATCGAGGACAAACGATTCACCGCGCACAACGGAGTGGACTGGAAGGGAACACTGACCGGGCTGGCCGGTTACGCCTCCGGTGACCTGACCACCCGCGGCGGATCCACCATCGAGCAGCAGTACGTGAAGAACTACCAACTGCTGGTGGTGGCGCAAACCGATGCGGAGAAGCGCGCCGCGGTGGCGGCGACACCGGCTCGCAAGCTGCGCGAGATCCGGATGGCGTTGACATTGGACAAGACGCTGACCAAGCCGGAGATCCTCACCCGCTATCTGAACCTGGTGTCGTTCGGCAATGGCGCCTTCGGCATCCAGGACGCCGCGCAAACCTATTTCGGCATCGACGCATCAGCGCTGAACTGGGAGCAGTCTGCGCTGCTCGCGGGGATGGTGCAGTCGACCAGCACGCTCAATCCCTACACCAATCCGGATGGAGCGCTGGCACGACGCAACCTGGTACTCGACACGATGATCGAGAACCTGCCAGACAACGCCGACGAGTTGCGTGAGGCCAAACAGAAACCGCTCGGGGTCCTCGAGAGGCCCAATGAGCTTCCTCGCGGGTGCATCGCGGCCGGCGACAGGGCGTTCTTCTGTGACTACGTCGAGGAGTACCTCGCGCGGGCCGGACTGAGCAAGGAGCAGGTCGCCCGGGGCGGCTACCTGATCAAAACCACCCTGGATCCCGACGTTCAGGCCCGAGTCAAAAGTGCGGTGGATTCCAACGCGGCTCCGGACCTCCCTGGAATCGCCAGCGTGATGAACGTGATCCTGCCCGGCAAGACCAGCCACCCGGTGATCGCGATGGCCGGCAACCGGACCTACGGGTTGAACACCGATGCCGGTGAAACCGTTCAGCCGCAACCCTTTTCGTTGGTGGGCGATGGGGCCGGCTCGATCTTCAAGATCTTCACCGCCGCAGCGGCGCTGGATCTGGGACTGGGGATCAATGCCAACCTGGACGTGCCCGCGCGGTTCAACGCCAAGGGCCTCGGAGAGGGCGGCGCCAAGGGATGCCCCAGGGAGACCTGGTGTGTGGAGAACTACCGCGACCCTCGAAACCTGTCCATGAATGTCACCGACGCGTTGGCCAAGTCGCCCAACACTGCGTTCGCCAAGCTGATCTCCCAGGTGGGTGTGTCACGGACGGTCGATATGGCCGTCAAGCTCGGCCTGCGGTCCTATGCCGATCCGGGAACCGCGCGCGCTTATGACCCGAACAACAACGAGAGCCTGGCCGACTTCATCAAGCGGCAGAACATCGGCTCGTTCACACTCGGCCCCTTCGAGGTCAACCCGTTGGAGTTGGCCAATGTGGCCGCCACCCTGGCCTCCGGCGGCATGTGGTGCCCACCGGACCCGATCGAGGCGATCTACGACCGCCGCGGCAACGAGATCTCCGTCAACGCCGAGAGCTGCGAGCAGGTGGTGCCTGAGGGCCTGGCCAACACACTGTCCTTCGCGCTCGGGCGCGACACCATAACCGGGACCGCCGCACCGGCCGCCAACTCGACCGGGTGGTCGTTGCCGATGTCCGGCAAGACCGGTACCACCGAAGCGCACCGCTCGGCAGGTTTCCTCGGATACACCAACCGCTATGCGGCGGCGAACTACATCTACGACGACTCCCCCAACCCGACTGATCTGTGTTCGTTCCCACTGCGCCAGTGCTACGACGGTGACCTCTTCGGAGGCAAGGAGCCCGCGGACACCTGGTTCACCGCGATGACGCCGATCGCCGAGAACTTCGGCGAGGTGAGCCTGCCGCCGACCGATCCCCGCTACGTCGACGGGGCGCCGAGTTCGCGCATCCCCACGGTCAGCGGGATGGGCCAGGACTCGGCACGGGAGGAACTGCGATCCTCCGGCTTCCAGGTCGCTGATCAGGTGAGCATGGTCAACAGCACCTCGCCGGCGGGAACAGTGATCGGAACCAGTCCCAGCGGTCAGATAGTGCCGGGGATCATCGTGACGATATTGGTCAGCAACGGCGTCGCGCCGCCTCCACCCCCGCCACCGTCGCTGCCGCCCGGGGTGCCGCCGCCCCCGCTGCCGCCGGGTATGCCGGGGGTGGGATCCACGGTCGTGGAGATTCCGGGCCTGCCGCCGATCACCATTCCGGTTCTGATTCCCGCACCTCCACCGCCACCGGAGGGGCAGCCGCCACCGCCGTGACCGCAGTAGTCTCACAGCTATGGCCGCTTCAGCCCTGAGAACCTCCGCAATCGCCGCGGCGGGCTCCGCTGCGCTGGCAGTCGGCTACGCCACCGTGGTTGAGCGCAACGCGTTCGTGGTGCGTGAGATCACGATGCCGGTGCTGAGCCCGGGGTCCACGCCGCTTCGGGTGCTGCACCTCAGCGATATCCACATGCGCCCGGGCCAACGGCACAAGCAGGCCTGGCTGCGTGAGTTGGCCGGCTGGGAACCGGATCTGGTGGTCAACACCGGTGACAATCTGTCGCACCCCAAGGCGGTACCGGCGGTGGTTCAGTCGCTGGGGGATCTGTTGTCGGTGCCGGGCGTGTTCGTCTTCGGCAGTAACGACTACTTCGCGCCGACGCTCAAGAATCCGGCGAAGTACCTCACCGACTCCGACCATCGCGCATTCGGTACGCCGCTGCCGTGGCAGGACCTGCGGGCCGCGTTCAACGAACGGGGCTGGCTCGACCTGACCCACACCCGCCGCGAACTCGACGTCGCCGGACTGACCATCGCGGCCGCCGGCGTGGATGATCCGCACCTGGGCCGCGACCGCTACGAGACCATCGCCGGGCCGCCCGATCCCACCGCGAATCTGCGACTCGGCGTCACCCACGCGCCCTACACCCGGGTGCTCGACCGGTTCGCCGCCGACGGCTATCAACTGGTGATGGCAGGGCACACCCACGGTGGTCAACTCTGTCTGCCCTTCTACGGCGCGCTGGTGACCAACTGCGACCTGGATCGCACCCGCGCCAGGGGTGCCTCCCAGTGGGGCGCCGACACCGCCCTGCACGTTTCAGCGGGTATCGGCACATCGCCGTTCGCGCCGTTCCGGTTCTGCTGCCGCCCCGAGGCCACTCTGCTGACGCTGGTGGCCGCACCTACCGGCGGCCGCGAGTTGGGACACGTCGCGGTGCAGGCCTCCCCGAGTGCCTCAGTGCGCTAAGTCGGCGTGGCCGCATCGCAGATACGCACCTGCTGCGCTACCACGTTAGCGTCGACCTGGTGCGAATGAGCCGATGTCGCGCTCTACCTCACAGACAAATCCACCCCCGCGGCGCGACGGTCACAGCGGCCGGTGCCGGCCGCTAGCCGTTTGGCAACGGGTGCGCGCGGTGGGATAAGCTGACCGGGCTTCACGCGGGGTGTGGCGCAGCTTGGTAGCGCGCTTCGTTCGGGACGAAGAGGTCGTGGGTTCGAATCCCGCCACCCCGACTGTGTGATGTCGCAAGACATCGGAATAGGTCTGAACCTGCAATGGGTTCAGACCTATTTTCGTGTTGGGCCTTTGGGTGCTCCGGTGGGTTGGTAGTCCCTGGTGGGGTCAAGGATGAAGTCGCGCAGTACTTCTCCGGTGGCGGCGTTGATCACTGTGATGTTGTGGTCCTGGGCGAGGATCAGGACGCGGGTTCGGTAGTGGATGCGGCCGACGCCGATGTGGTGGAGGCGTCCGTTAACGCGCAGGGTGACGGATCCGGTTTCGCCGACGCGGTCGGTGCGGACGCGGTTGTGGGTGTCGATGCGGGTTGCTGGGTCGGCTTTGGGCCGGCTGGTGTAAACGGTGGCCGGGGTGGCGTGGTGGGGCAGGGATCGGTGTGGGCGGCGGTGGTTGTATTCGTCGACGAAGGCGTCGAGCTGGGTTTGGATGTGGCCGAGTGTGGTGGCTTTGGGTTGTTGTTGGAGCCAGCGTTTGAGGGTTTGGTGGAGGCGTTCGACTTTCCCACAGGTGGTGGGGTGGTTGGGGGTGGAGTTGATTTGGCGGACTCCGAGGTGGCGGAGTTCGGCTTCGAATTTGTTGCGTCCGCCGCGGCCGCCGGCGAGTCGGGTGGTGAAGACCATGCCGTTGTCGGTGAGGGTGGAGTGCGGGATGCCATGGGCTGTGGTGGCTTTGGTGAATTCGGCTAGGACTATGGGTGTGGTGATGCGCTGGTGTGCGGTGATGGAGATGGCGTAGCGGGAGTGGTCGTCGATCCAGCAGAGGATTTCGATGTGGGTGCCGCCGGTGAGGCGCCAGTGGGTGAAGTCGGCTTGCCAGCGTTCGCCTGCGTTGTTCGGCGGCGAAGCGGATGTAGGACGATTTGGGCCGTTTGTGGGGGCTGGGCTCGACGAGGCCGGCGGCGTGCGGGTGGCGGCTGATGGAGGCCACGGAGACCTGGAGGCGGTGGTGGTGCTGCAGGTGCCAGGCGATGGTGTGGGGTCCGGCGTCGAGGCCTTTGCCGGCCAGCTCGGTGCGTAGCGCCACGATGAGGTCGATGGTGGCTTGTGGGAGCCGGGTGGGGCTGGTGTGCGGCCGGCGGGACCGGGGTTCGAAGGCGGCCTCTCCTTCGTGGGTGTAGCGCGTGATGAGCCGGGAGATCCAGCTTTGGGAGACGCCGTAGTCGCGGGCGACCTGCGACTGGGAGCGGCCTTCGATGAGTACGGCGGTGATGACCAGGCGAGCCTTCGACACCTGCCGAAATGTGGCTGATCAGCTATGCCGATGTCTTGAGACAGGCTATTCCGATGTCCTGGAACACCACACTGTCCCCGCTACTGAAAAGCCAGGTCAGAGGGTAATTCCTCTGGCCTGGCTTTGTTTTTGGCGGGCCCTGGTTGACGTCCGAGGCCAGCCCCACTTCCTACGTTGTGCATCGGCTTACGAGCG
>JAIOQK010000177.1 GCA_021413425.1 Mycobacterium sp. | reverse complement strand
CGGACCTATGTAGCCCTTCTTCAAGAACGGGTACCGGGCGAAGTCACCGTCGGCGAGCATCGCGTACTCGGCGGGGTCGAGTACGGCACCGAGGCGCTTGTCGTCGATCTCCCGGTCCCCGGGCACGCCGATGCCGAGCAGTTCCCATTCTCCGCCCGGTGAGCGGACCTTGAGCATGACGTTCTTCAGGGTGTCGGCGGCTGTGACGGCGCGGCCGGCGAAGTGCCCAAGCGCAGCACCGTTGGCCCAGTCGACCAGCGAGGCGATGGTGGGGGTGTCACCGGTGTCATGCACCACCGGATCGGGCAGTCCGTCCAGTGGCAGCGGCGACGGCACCGCGGTGGTGACCGCCTCCACGTTGGCCGCATAGCCCGACGCCGGGCACCGGACGAAGGTGTCCTCGCCGATGTCGCTCTCGGCCAGGAACTCCTCGGACGCGCTACCGCCCATCGCTCCGGACACCGCCGAGACGATGACGTACCGAATCGCCATGCGCGCGAACATCTTCTGGTAGGCCTCGCGGTGGGCGAGATAGACCGTCCGCAGTCCGTCGTCGGTGACATCGAAGGAGTAGGAGTCCTTCATGATGAACTCGCGCCCCCGCAGGATGCCGGCCCGCGGCCGGGCCTCATCGCGGTACTTGGTCTGGATCTGGAACAGCAGCGCCGGGAAGTCCCGATAGGAGCTGTACTCCCCCTTGACGGTCAGGGTGAACAACTCCTCGTGGGTGGGGCCCAGCAGGTAGTCGTTGTCGCGACGGTCCTTGAGCCGGAACACCCCGTCGCCGTATTCGGTCCAGCGGTTGGTGGTCTCGTACGGCGCCCGTGGCAGCAGCGCCGGGAACAGGATCTCCTGGCCGCCGATGGCGACCATCTCCTCGCGAACGATGTTCTCGATCTTGCGCAGCACCTTCAGCCCCAGCGGCAGCCAGCTGTACAACCCGGGCGCGATCGGGCGCACATAACCGGCCCGGATCAGCAGTTTGTGGCTCGGCACCTCGGCGTCGGCCGGGTCATCGCGCAGTGTGCGCAAGAACAGCTCGGACATACGGGTGATCACAGCGGGCCAGCTTAGGCCACCGCGGGATCGCAGCCGCAGTCGTGGCGGTTACAGCTCGCCGGCTTCGACCGCTTCGCGGGTGTGCTGGGCGGCGGCGATCTCGCGTGCGGACAGCCGGATCCCGAAGGCGCTGATACCCACCAGCACCGCCACGGCCGCCACCCACAGCAGCGAGTAGGTGTAGCCGGCGTCCAGTGCGTCGAGCTGGGCGGGGGTCATATCGGACACCGGTCCGGTGGTGCCACCCAGATAGAGGGTGCGCGAGATCTGCACCGCCTGGATCACCACCAGAACCATTGGGCCGCCGAGATTCTGGGCCATCAGCGTGACCGCGCTGACCGGACCGATCTCCCGCGGTCCGACGTCGGCCACCGCACACAGCGGCAGGATGACCGAGATCACCCCGATGCCGAAGCCGCCGATGACGATGGGCAACAGCAGGTCCGGGAAATACGGGATGGTGCGGGTCAGGGTGGACCCGTAGAGCATCGCGGCCAGCACCAGCGCTCCGCCGCCGATGATGAGCCAGCGCGGGGCGACATGCGGGGCGAGTCGGGCGGTGAGCACATTGCCCAGGCCGAGTGCGAGAGCGAACGGGATGAACGCGATGCCGGCGTGCAGTGCGGAGTAGCCCAGCACATCCTGCACGTAGAGCCCGATGATGACGGTCAGCGTCAGCATCACCCCGCCGGCCATGAACAGCGAGATGAACGTCATCACCCGGTTGCGGTCGTCGAACAGTGACAGCGGCACCAGGGGGTGATCGGCGTTGCGCTCGGCGATGAAAAAGCCGATGCCGAGTGCCACCGCGGCCACCCCGGCGCCGATGACGAACGGATCGGTCCAGCCGCGGGGAGGCCCCTGGGTGAATACCAGCACCGCCGCGGTGCACCCGAGGGTGGCCAGCAGCGCCCCGGTGATGTCGAGTTTGAGGCGCTCGTGGCGGGTCTCCTCAAGCCTGGTCACTGCAATCCAGATGATCAGCGCGCCGATCGGAAGGTTGATGAGGAAGGCCAGCCGCCAGTTGATGACGGTGAGCGCGCCGCCGATGACCAGACCGAGTACCGAGCCGAGGCCCTGCATAGCCGCCGACATCG
>JAIOQK010000176.1 GCA_021413425.1 Mycobacterium sp. | reverse complement strand
CTGCCCGAGGTGCCGGTGTACCTGGACTCGCCGATGGCGATCAACGCCAGCAACCTGCTCGGCACCCACCGCGAGGACCACCGGCTGACGCCGGAGGTGTACGAGGGCATGTGCGCGATGGCCACCTACACCCGCGACGCCGAGCAGTCCATGAAGATCTCGGCGTCCACCGAACCCAAGATCGTCATCTCCGCCAGCGGCATGGCCACCGGCGGCCGAATCCTGCACCACCTCAAGGCATTTGCGCCTGATCCGCGCAACACCATCGCGATCACCGGGTATCAGGTGCCGGGCACCCGCGGCGCGTCGCTGGCCAACGGGGAAACCTCGGTGAAGGTCTACGGCGAGTGGATTCCGGTCAAGGCGCAGGTGGCCAACCTGAAGATGATGTCCGCGCACGCCGACGCCGACGAACTCATCAGCTGGGCCAAGGGCTTCACCACCGCGCCCAAGCATGTGTTCGTGGTGCACGGCGAACCGCAGCCGGCCGACACCCTGCGCCGGCGCCTGGACCACGAGTTCGGCTGGGCGGCGACGGTGCCGCGGCCTGGGCAGCTCTTCGATCTGTAGGTCCGTTTGTTTGTCAGGCCCGGCTTGTCAGACCCGGCTGGTGTCATGGGGGTATGACGACGGTTCGGCTGCTCGGCGGCCCCGGCACCGGCAAGAGCACCCTGCTGGTTGAGGCCGCCGCCGCGCAGATCGCCCGCGGGGTGGACCCGGAGTCGGTGCTGCTGCTGACCGGGTCCGGCAAGCTGGCCGCCGCCGCCCGCGCCGCGCTGACCGCCCGCATGCTGCGGGCCGGTTCGGCGGATCTGCCGGTGGTGCGCGAACCGCTGGTGCGCACGGTGCACTCCTATGCCTTCGCGGTGCTGCGCAAGGCCGCCGAGCGGGCCGGGGATCCGCCGCCCCGGCTGGTCACCGAGGCCGAGCAGGACGCCATCATCCGCGAACTGCTCGACGGCGACCTCGCCGACGGCGCGCCCGGCTGGCCGGCCGAGCTGCGGCCCGCACTGGGCACCGCCGGGTTCGCCACCGAACTGCGCGACCTGATGGCCCGCTGCGCCCAGCGCGGTATCGACCCCGTCGCCCTCACGCGCCTCGGCCGGGCGCACGGCCGGCCGGTGTGGACCGCCGCGGGCCGCTTCGCCCAGACCTATGAGCAGGTGATGCTGTTGCGCGCGGCGGTCGGCACCGCAGCCCCGCAGGCCACCGTGCCCGCACTCGGCGCCACCGAACTCGTCGGCGCGGCACTGGAAGCGCTCGGCGCCGACGCCGAGCTGCTGGCCGCCGAGCAGGCCCGCATCCGGTTGCTGCTCGTCGACGACGCCCAGCACCTCGACCCGCAGGCCGCCCGGCTGGTGCGGGTGCTGGCCGCCGGCGCGCAACTGGCGGTGCTGGCCGGTGATCCCAACCAGGCGGTGTTCGGGTTCCGCGGCGCGGACCCGGATCTGCTGCTGTCGCCGGCCTCGCCGGTGGTCGAACTCACCGCCTCGCACCGCTGCGCCCCGGCGATCGCCCGCGCCATCAGCGGGGTGGCCGCCGGGCTGCCGGGCAACCCGGCCTGGCGGCACATCTCGGGTTCCCGTTCCGAAGACGACGGCGAGGACGGCGCGGTGCGGGTGGCGGTGGCCTCCTCCGCGCACGCCGAGGCCGCGCTGATCGCCGACGCGCTGCGCCGCGCGCACCTGGTCGACGGGCTGGCGTGGTCGCAACTGGCGGTCATCGTCCGCTCGGTGGCCGCGGCCGCCGCGCTGCCCCGCGCCCTGGCGATGGCCGGGGTGCCGGTCGACCCGACACCGGTCGCCGGGCCGGTCGCCGGACAGCCCGCCGCCCGCGCCCTGCTCGACGTGTTGTCGGCAACCCCGGGTGAGATCGACGCCGAGCAGGCCGACGCGCTGCTCACCGGGCCGATCGGCCGGATGGACCCGGTGTCATTGCGCCAGTTGCGCCGCGCCCTGCGCCGGGCCGACACCTCGGTCGCCGAGGCGCTCACCGGCCGCGCCCCCCGCCTGCCGGCCGCGCTGGCCGCCCCGGTCAAGCGGGTGCGCGGTGTGCTGAGCGCCGCCGCCCGCGCGTTCCGCGACAACGCCGACCCCCGCCTGCCGCTGTGGGCGGCCTGGGAACGCAGCGGCCTGCAGTCGCGCTGGCTGGCCGCCGCCGAGCGCGGCGGCACCGACGGCCGCGCCGCCGAGCGCAACCTCGCCGCGGTCACCGCGCTGTTCGACATCGCCGACGATTACGTGACCCGCACCGCCGGTGCCTCGGTGCGCGGACTACTCGAGCATGTGGCCGCGCTGCAGTTGCCGCCGGCCTCGGCGGATCTGGCGGCCGAGACCGTCGCGGTGCTCAGCCCGCACGCCGCACTCGGCCGCGACTGGGAGATGGTCGTCATCGCCGGGGTGCAGGAAGGCCTGTGGCCCAACACCACTGAGCGCGGCGGGGTGCTGGCCACCGGCCGACTGCTCGACATCGTCGACGGACTCGGTGAGGACGTCTCGGCCCGCGCGCCGCTGCTCGCCGAGGAACGCCGCCTGCTGATCGCCGCGATGGGCCGGGCCCGGCGTCGGCTGCTGATCACCGCCGTCGACAGCGACGCCGGCGACGAGGCCGCGCTGCCGTCATCGTTCGTCGCCGAGGTGGCCCGGTTCGCCACCGCCGACCCTGAGCAGATCCTGGTCCCGGTAGCCGCGCCGCCGGTGCTCTCGGCCGCCGGTGTGGTCGGGCGGCTGCGTGCGACGGTGTGCGCCCCCGACGGTGCGGTGGGCGATGACGAGCGGCATAGCGCCGCAGCGCATCTCGCCCGGCTGGCCGCCGCCGGTGTTCCGGGCGCCGACCCCGCGCAGTGGCACGGCGTGGCGGAGTTGAGCACCGACGAGCCGCTGTGGAGCGGCGAGGATCACACCGTCACGCTCAGCCCCTCGACGCTGCAGTCCCTGACCGACTGCCCGCTGCGCTGGCTGGCCGAACGCCACGGCGGCACCGGGCCGCGGCAGCTGTCGTCCACCCTCGGCTCGGTGCTGCACGCACTGGTGGCCGATCCGGCCGCGGGGGAGGCCGCGATGGTGGCCGAGCTCGAACGCCTCTGGGCGGCATTGCCGTTCGACTCGCCCTGGTACGCCGCCAACGAACTGGACCGCCACCGCGCCATGCTGTCGGCGTTCGCCGCCTGGTACTCGGCCACCCGCGGTGAGCTCACCGCGGTCGGCACCGAGGTGGACCTCGACGGCGTCATCGCCGAGGCGGCCGACGGCCTGCCCGGGGTGCGGGTGCGTGGCCGCATCGACCGCCTCGAACGCGACCCGCAGGGCCGGCTGGTGGTCGTCGATGTCAAGACCGGCAAGAGCCCGGTCACCAAAGATGACGCCCAGCGCCACGCCCAGCTCGGGCTCTACCAACTGGCGGTGTCGGCGGGTCTGCTGCCCGACGGAGATCAGCCCGGCGGCGGCCGGCTGGTGTATCTCGGCAAGCCCACCACCGCCGGTGCGGCCGAACGCGAGCAGACCGCACTGGGCCCCGAGGATGCCGAGCAGTGGCGCGAGGCGGTGCGCACCGCCGCCGCCGCGACCTCCGGCCCGCAGTTCGCCGCCCTGGTCAACGACGGCTGCTCGCACTGCCCGATCCGGCCGTCCTGCCCCGCCCACACCCGGGAGACACCATGAGGCACACACCCGCCGAACTGGCTGTGGCACTGGGCCTTCCGGAGCCCACCGACGAGCAGGCCGCGGTCATTGCCGCCCCGCCCGGGCCGCTGGTCGTCGTCGCCGGCGCCGGGGCGGGCAAGACCGAGACCATGGCCGCACGGGTGGTGTGGCTGGTGGCCAACG
>JAIOQK010000118.1 GCA_021413425.1 Mycobacterium sp. | reverse complement strand
ACCCGAGGACGAGTCGCCGATCGTGTTCCTGCGGCTGCGCAAGGCGGTCCGCCAACACGGACTGCCGGTGATCACCATCGCGCCGTTCGCCTCGCGCGGCACCACCAAACTCTGCGCCCGCCTGATCGCCACCGCACCCGGCGGCGAGGCCGCCGCTCTCGACGCGCTGCGCGGCGACCTGCCGGACGGCACGATCATCCTCGTCGGCGAGCGACTGGCCACCAGCGCGGGAGCGTTCTCCGCCGCCGCACGGTTGGCCACAGCGAGCGCCGCCCGGCTGGCCTGGATCCCGCGCCGCGCCGGGGAACGCGGCGCACTGGACGCCGGCTGCCTGCCCACTCTGCTGCCCGGCGGTCGCCCGGTCGCCGATCCCGCCGCACGCCGGCAGATCGCGCAAGCGTGGAACCTCTCCGAGATGCCGGACGCCCCCGGCCGCGACAGCACCGCCATCCTCGACGCCGCCGCGCACGGCGAGTTGGAGGCGCTACTCATCGCCGGCATCGAACCGGACGACATGCCCGACCCGCACGCCGCACTCGCCGCGATAGAGGCCGCCGGTTTCGTGGTCAGCCTGGAGTTGTGCGCCTCGGCGGTCACCGCCCTGGCCGACGTGGTGTTCCCGGTCGCCGCGGTGACCGAGAAGTCCGGGGCGTTCACCAACTGGGAAGGCCGCCCCCGCCCGTTCGAGGCGGCGCTGACCTCCAACGCCGCACCCGATGTGCGGGTGCTGGCGACACTGGCCGACGAACTCGGCGTCGACCTCGGTTTCCGCACCGCCGAGCAGGCCCGCGCCGAGATGGCCACCCTCGGCACGTTCGACGGCGCCCGCCCGGCCGCCCCCGACGTGGCGGCAACGCCGACGCCGTCTGTCGATGCCGGTGAGGCGATTCTGGCCGGCTGGCGGATGCTGTTGGACAGCGGCCGATTACAGGATGGCGAGCCGCATCTGGCCGGCACCGCCCGCCCGGCGGTGGCTCGGCTGTCACCGGCCTGGGCGGCCGGTATCGGCGTGGCCGACGGTGACACCGTGACGGTGTCCACCGGCCGCGGGACGGTGAGCCTGCCGTGCGCCATCACCGACATGACCGACGGTGTGGTGTGGCTGCCGCTGAACTCACCGGGCAGCGCGGTGAATCGCAGCCTCGGTGTCACCACCGGCGCGGTGGTGCGCATCGAGAAAGAGGGCCCACGGTGACATATCCCGGTGCGACCAATCCCGACCCGACCTACCCCGACCCGACGGTATTCGGCCTCGACCCCTGGTGGCTGATTCTCGTCAAGGCGGTCGCCGTGTTCGCCTTCCTGCTGCTCACCGTGCTGGTGGCCATCCTGGCCGAACGAAAGATCCTGGGCCGCATGCAGATGCGCTACGGCCCCAACCGGGTCGGCCCGTGGGGGCTGCTGCAGTCCCTGGCCGACGGGATCAAGCTGGCACTCAAGGAAGGCCTGGTACCGGCCGGGGTCGACCGGCCGATCTATCTGATGGCCCCGGTGATCTCGGTCATCACCGCGATCCTCGGCTTCGCGGTGATCCCGATGGGCCCGGTGGTCTCCGTCCTCGGCCACCAGACCCCGCTGCAACTCACCGATCTGCCGGTCGCGGTGCTCTACGTGCTGGCCATCACCTCGATCGGGGTGTACGGCATCGTGCTGGCGGGCTGGTCGTCGGGCTCCACCTATCCGCTGCTCGGCGCGCTGCGCTCCAGCGCGCAGGTGGTCTCCTACGAGATCGCGATGGCGTTGTGCTTCGCGGCGGTGTTCCTCTACTCCGGCACCATGTCGACCTCCGGCATC
>JAIOQK010000117.1 GCA_021413425.1 Mycobacterium sp. | reverse complement strand
GGCCCGGGGCTGCGTCGTCGGCCTGGTCGGTCACGCCGCCGCCGGCTCGGAGTGGGGCGGCGTGGTGAACATCGGCGAAAGTCTATCCATGCGCCCCGCCCGCTGTGGTCGCATGGCACGCAAACACCGGGTACTCACGCCCGGGGGTGCGCCCCCGCCCACACCTCGCGCAGCGCCGTGACGGTGACCAGCGTGTAGATCTGGGTGGTGGTCACCGAGGCGTGCCCCAGTAGTTCCTGCACCACACGCACATCGGCACCCCCGTCGAGCAGGTGGGTGGCGAAGGAGTGCCGCAGCGTGTGCGGGGAGACCGCCGCGGTGATGCCGGCCCGTTCAGCGGCGTCCTGGAGCACCTGCCAGGCACTCTGGCGGGACAGCCGGCCGCCGCGGGCGTTGAGGAAAATCGCCGGCCCCCCGCGCCCCCGCCGGGCCAGTTCGGGGCGGCCCCGCACCAGGTAGGCATCCAGAGCGGCGATCGCCGGACGGCCCACCGGCACCAGCCGCTGCTTGCCGCCCTTGCCGCGCAGCAGCACCGATCGGGCTTGCGCGTCGACGTCATCGACGTCGAGGCCCACGGCATCGGAGATCCGGGCGCCGGTGGAGTACAGCAGTTCCAGCAGCGCCCGGTTGCGCAATGCCAGCGGCCCGTCGCCTGCGCCATCCCCGCCGGCGCCCTCGAGCAGGGCCAGCACCTCATCGAGGCTCAACGCCTTGGGCAGTCGCCTGCTGGGCGTGGGCGGCTTGACCGCCCGGGCCACATCGAGGTCGATGATCCCCTCGGCGGCGGCGAAGCGGTGCAGCCCGCGCACCGCGATCAGCGCGCGGGCCGCCGACACCGCCGACAGCGGCACAGCACCGGTATCGGGGTCGCCGCGGCGCAGCGCGACCAGGAAGTCGCTGACGTCGGTCTCGGTGACGTCGCGCAGATCCCCGATCCCCCGCGAGCCCAGGTGTGCGGCGTAGCGGCGCAGATCGCGGCGGTAAGAGCTGATGGTGTTGGCCGCCACGCCGCGTTCGATGGTGAGGTGGTCGAGGTAGCCCTGCAGCTGTCCGTCGAGGGCGGCCGTATCGGTGGAGAAGGTGGTCATCGGTGTCCCCTGCGGGCGGCGAACGCGCGCGGCCGGTCGGGCCACGGCGCATCCACCCCCCGGGTGGGCTTGCCGTCGACGATCGCGGCGTGCGCCGCGAGCACACCCGACACCGCCGTGGCGTTGGCGATCTCGCCGGCGAGCACCCGGTCGACGGCTGTCGGCAGTGGCACCCAGTGCACGCTGAGGTCGGCTTCCTCATGGGCCGCCGGTGGCCGCCCGACGTCGCTGAGCCCGCGGGCCAGGAACACCCGCACCGCTTCGTCGCAGAATCCCGGCGAGAGTGCGATGTCGATCAGCAGCCGCCACTGTTCGGCCACCAGGCCGGTCTCCTCGAGCAACTCGCGTGCGGCCGCCTCGGCGGGATTCTCTCCCGGCTCGTCGAGTAGACCGGCCGGCAGCTCCCATAGCCGGCGGCCCAGCGCGTGCCGGTACTGGTAGATCATCGCCAACTGGTCGTCATCGTCGACGGCCGCGACGGCGACGGCGCCGTAGTGCTCGACGATCTCACGCTCCGCGGTAGCACCGCCGGGCATCATCACCTGATCGGTGCGCAGCGCCAGAATCGTTCCGTTGTAGACGGTTTCGGAGCTGACGGTCTGGAAGTCGTGATCACCCACGGGCGTGTTCCGGCAACGACTCCCCGGCCTCGGTCACCGCCGCATGAGGATGCTCGCTGCCATTCGTGTGCTGCTCGGGTATCTCGACCGGCAGCCGCTCGGCCGCCTTGTAGTCGATCGCCGCGCCGACGAACGCGACGAACAGCGGGTGCGGACGGGTGGGACGGCTCTTGAGTTCGGGGTGGGCCTGGGTGCCCACCAGGAACGGATGCACCTCCCGGGGGTACTCGACGAACTCGACCAGGCGCCCGTCGGGCGAGGTGCCGGAGAACCGCAGACCGCTCGCGGCGATGCGGTCACGGTAGGCGTTGTTGACCTCGTAGCGGTGCCGGTGCCGTTCGGAGACCGCGGTGGACTCGTAGGCGCCGGCGACGATCGAATCCGGTTCCAGCACCGCGGGATAGGCGCCCAGGCGCATGGTCCCGCCGAGATCGGCCTGGCCGGACACGGCGTCACGCTGGTCGGCCATCGTGGAGATCACCGGATCCGGTGTGGCGGGCTCGAACTCCGCGGAGTTGGCCTCGGAGAGTCCGACCGCGCGGGCCGCCTCGATGACGATGCACTGCAGCCCCAGGCACAGCCCCAGCAGCGGCAGGCCGCGGTGGCGGGCGTAGCGAATGGCACCGATCTTGCCCTCGATGCCGCGGATGCCGAATCCACCCGGGATCAGGACCGCATGCACGTCACCGAGAACCGCAGCCGCGCCGCTGTCGGTCTCGCAGTCATCGGAGGCCACCCAGTGCATCTCCACCTTGGCCCGGTGCGCGAACCCGCCGGCTCGCAACGCCTCGGCGACCGACAGGTATGCGTCGGAGAGGTCGATGTATTTACCTACCAGGGCGATTCGGACGCTCTCCTGCGGATCATGCACCCGGCGAAGCAGATCGTCCCAGGTGGTCCAGTCAACATCGCGGAACGGCAGGTTCAGCCGCCGCACCACATAGGCGTCCAACTCCTCGCGGTGCAGCACCTTGGGGATGTCGTAGATCGACGGCGCGTCGGGGGTGGAGATCACGCCGTCGATGTCGACGTCGCACATCAGCGCGATCTTCTCCTTGAGACCTTCGGGCACATCACGATCGCAGCGCAGGATGAGCGCGTCGGGTGTGATGCCGATACCGCGCAGGGCGGCTACCGAATGCTGGGTCGGCTTGGTCTTCAACTCCCCCGACGGCGCCAGGTAGGGCACCAGCGAGACGTGCAGGAAGAAGCAGTTCTCCCGGCCGACCTCGTGGCGCACCAGGCGGGCGGCCTCCAGGAACGGCTGAGACTCGATATCGCCCACCGTTCCGCCGATCTCGGTGATGACGACGTCGGGGCGGATGCCGTCGGCGTCGGGTCGGCCCATGGCCAGGATGCGGCTTTTGATCTCGTCGGTGATGTGCGGGATCACCTGGACGGTGTCACCGAGGTACTCGCCGCGGCGTTCCTTGGCGATGACGGTCGAATACACCTGCCCGGTGGTCACATTCGCCGACCCGGGCAGGTTGCGATCCAGGAAGCGTTCATAGTGGCCGACGTCGAGGTCGGTTTCGGCGCCGTCCTCGGTGACGAAGACCTCGCCGTGCTGGAAAGGGTTCATAGTGCCGGGGTCGACATTGAGGTAGGGGTCGAGCTTCTGCATGGTGACCTGCAGACCGCGCGAGATCAGCAGCTGACCCAGACTGCTGGCGGTCAGGCCCTTGCCCAGGGAGGAGACCACACCGCCGGTCACGAACAGATGCTTGGTGGCGGCCTGTGGATGCTTGCGCAATGGTGGCAAGAGCGACCTCCGTGACGACGGCGCAGGACTTGGTTTTCCAGGACTTTCGACCTGGTTGGGGCCTGCCGACCCACGGAAATTCACCCTAACACCGACCCGTGAGGGTGCGCGCTGACACACCGTCGCGTCGTCGCCCGGTTACCGCCCGGGTCTACTGCGGGTCGGTGACCGCGGCCACACCCTCGCCGATGCCGTACTTCTGCGCGCCTGCGCCGTCGAGCAGGGCCCGCAGGGCCAGCACCCTGGTGATCCGGCCGGCTTCGGTGCCGATGTCATCGACGGTGGTGACCGCGGCGGCCAGGCCGGGGTCGGCACGGGTGACGGCGACCGCTGAGATGGCACTGGCCGCACCGTCACGGCCGGCCAGAACGGTGCCCGAGCCGTGCGGTGCCAGGGCGGCGGCGAACCGGGCCACCGCGGCGCCCTGGTTGCCGGCGTCCTGCGGCAGGGCCCCACCGGTGATGATCACCGCGGTGTTGGCCGCACCGATCCGCTCTGGAGCTTCGATGAATCCGGTGTCGCGCAGTGCCGCGAGAACGGTGTCACGTGCGGCGTCGTCCACCGGTGCGATCGCGGGGTCGCGGTGGATCAGCAGCGCGATGCCGAGCAGATCGCCGGCCTGGGCACTGGCGTCGGTCAAGGTGGTGCTCAGCTGGGTGCCGGGCGGCACGATGGGAGAGACCACCACTGAGCGCAGTTTCTCCGCGGCGTTCCCATCGACGAACTCCTCGGTGAGGGCGATGGTCCCGGTCACCGATCCCCCGGCCTGTTGGACGAGGCGGATCGTCGAGTCGAGGTCGGCCTCGGCCGACTCCGGTGTGCGCAGCAGCACCACCGATTTACCGGCCAGTGCGCCGCCGAGGATGCGTGCCGACATCGCGGTATCGAATTCGTCGGCGGCGGCGAGTCTGTTGTTGAGTACGGCTGCCTCATCGGTCAGCGCTTCGACCGTCTGCTGCAGATCACCCTCGTCGCCGCGCAGGCCAGTTACCAGCGGATCGGTCAGCACGCGGGCGCCGAGCACCACGCCACCGGCCAACGCCAGGAACACCGCGGCCAACGCCAGCACGAAATGCCTGGGTTTCATCGGCTCAGGGTCACTAGGTCACCAGGCTCTGCACCCACATCGTCAGGCGGTTCCAGTAGCCGGCGATCCAGTCGATCACCACGGTGTCCGCGCTCGACACCCACAGCACCGCAATAACGGCGAGCAGGATCGCCATGACAAGAAGTGCGACCGCGCCGCCGGAGATGTGGTTGCGGTACAGCGTCGCAACGGCTTTCGCGTCGACGAGTTTCTCGCCCACCTTCAGCCGGGTGAGGAACGTCGACGGGTTTGTCTGAGCGCGGGTGCGGTCGAAGAACTCCTCGATACCAGTCGAGTGCCCTGCGGTCACGATGAGCGAGGCCCCGTGGTGGTCCACCAGCAGCAGTGCCAGGTCGGTGGCAGAACCGGCCGCGGGGAAGGTCATCGCGCCGATGCCGAGATCCTGAATGCGTTCCAGTCCGCTGGCATGGCCGTCGGCGTCGGCGGGCAGCACCACCGGCGCGCCGCACTTGAGCACCTCGGCACTCATCTGGTCGGGATTGCCGACGATGAGCGCGGGACGGTAACCCGCTTCACGCAGCAGGTCCGCACCGCCGCTGACGCCGACGAGCACCGGCTGGTACTCCTTGATGAAGGGCTTGAGTGCCTTGAGATCGTCGGCGGCGCTCGGCTCGTCGGTGACCACCACCACGTGACGCCGATAGACGTCGACGTCGATGTCGGGGATACCGATCCCGTCGATCAGCAGCGGGCTCTCGCTGCGGATGAATTCGATGGTGTTACCGGCGAAGGC
This sequence comes from Mycobacterium sp., assembly GCA_021413425.1. Classification (GTDB taxonomy): domain Bacteria; phylum Actinomycetota; class Actinomycetes; order Mycobacteriales; family Mycobacteriaceae; genus Mycobacterium. The sequence continues at coordinate 5,608 of JAIOQK010000117.1, read as the reverse complement.
TTCGACATGAGCCACCAGACCGGTCTTGGCATCGTGCATGAGATCAGCGATCTCTTCATCGGTGCGCTCCACGCCGTGCACCAGCCGGCGGTCACCGTGGTAGACGCCGGCGTCGTGCAGCCGCACCTTGGACCCGTCCTTGATCTTCTTGAAGATCTCCGGTCCGGCGTTGTCGATCAGCACGATCTTGTTGGCCACCAGGACCTCGGGGCCCAGGTTGGGATACCGGCCGGAGATCGACGGCGAGGCGTTCACCACCCCGGCCACCCCGGCCTCGACGAGCGCGTCAGCGGTCACCCGGTCGAGGTCGAGGACGTCGAGGACGACGATGTCGCCACGGCCCACGCGGCGCAGCAACCGGTCGATGTCCCGGTCGACGCGGGCGGTTCCGGCCACCCCCGGCCGGTCATGAGAGTTACGCGACAGCAGCGTTGACATCTTCATGTGCCCGATTTTGTCGGCGTGGCGGGCCATATCCCGGGAGGCGCGCCGTAACAGCAGCCCCACAAGTTCTATTCAGTCACATTTGCCTATTCAGTCACATCTGCCTATTCAGTCACACCTGTCACAGCCGGTCAGGGTGCGGACCGCTCCGCGTGGGCGGCGTCGAGCAGTTCCGCGGCATGCGCGCGACCGGTGACCACGATGACCTGGTGGGTGCGGGCGAGCCGGGCCAGCCGTCGGCCGATCTGGACCGCGGCCCGGCCACCCACGCCGGCGTCGATCTCGTCGAACACCATGGTGGTTCCGGCCGCCGATGCCGACAGCACCACTTCGAGTGCGAGCATGACCCGGGAGAGTTCGCCGCCGGAGGCACTGCGGTTCAACGGCAGCACGGCGCCGGGCTCCCTGCTGCCCCGGCGGGCGGCGAAGCCGAACTCGACGGCATCCACCCCGTCACTGCCGGCATGCACCAGCTCACCCGACGGCAGAGTCAGCGGTGCGGTGTCGTCCTCGCGGGCCGGCATTGTCGTGACCCGCACGGTGAACTCAGCCTCGCCCATCGCCAGGCCGGCCAGTTCGGCGGTCACCGCCTCGGCCAATCCGGAAGCGGCGCCGGTCCGCGCGGTCGACAACTCCACCGCCGCGGCGGCAACGTCAGCGCCCAACTGCTCGACCCGGCGGGACAAACCGCTCAGCGCGTCCTCGGAGACGTCGAGTTGGGCCAGCCGTTCACGGGACTGCGCCGCCCAGCGCAGCACCCCGTCGATGTCGGCGGCGTACTTGCGGGTCAGTGCGCGAAGCTGGGCCTGGCGGGCCAGCTTGACCTCCAGGGTGCTGGCGTCGGCCGGCAGGCCGGCCAGGAAGTCGCCGAGTTCGCCGGCGACGTCGCGGGCGATGCGCAGCGCCTCGGAGAGCTGACGAGCCAGTTCGGCCAGCCCCGGGTCGTCGGTGGCCTCCAGGGTGGCGACCGCGCGGGCGAGTTGGTCGGTGGCGGCCGGCACCTCGCGGGCGCTCGGCTCATCTGCCCCGGACAGCGCCGTGCGGGCGCTGGCGGTGGCCTCCCGCACCGAGTCGAGTTCGGAGAGCCGGCGGATGTCGGCGACCAGTGCCTCGTCCTCACCGGGAGCGGGATCGGCGGCGCCGATCTCAGCGAGGGCGAACGTCAGGCGGTCGGCCTCCTGCTGCAACTCCCGCGCGCGGTTGGTGCGGTCGACCAGATCGCGCCGGGCGATGAGCCATTCGTCGCGCAGTTTGCGGTAGCGCTCGCACATCGCCTGCACCCCGGCGAAGCGGTCCAGCGCCCCGCGCTGCTCGTCGGGGCGCATCAGCCGCAACTGGTCGTTCTGGCCGTGCAGGGTGAGCAGCCCGGTGGTCAGCGTGCTCAGCGATTTGGCCGGGACGCTGCGGCCGCCCAGAAAGGCACGCGAGGGGCCGTCGCGGCTGACGGTGCGCAGCGCGATCACGGTGCCGTCCTCGTCGCGCTGGGCGCCGGATGAGTCCAGGATCTCCTCGATCGCGGCGCCGGTGGCGGGGTCGAGGTCATCGGTTCCGAACCGGCCCTCCACCACCGCGCGATCGTCTCCGGAGCGCACCCGGGTGGCGTCGGCGCGGGCGCCACCCAGCAGGTGCAGGCCGGTCACCACCATGGTCTTCCCGGCGCCGGTCTCGCCGGTGAGCACGGTCAGACCGCGATCGAACTCGGCGGTGGCGGCGCTGATCGCGCCGAGGGAGGAGATCCGGATCTCGGCGAGCATCGGATTACTGCTCGCGCCAGCCGGTCACCGGCAGCCGGAACTTACGGACCAGCCGATCGGTGAACGGGGCGCTGTCCAACCGCACCCACTTCAGCGGGGTTCGGCACTTGGTCACCTGCAGGCGGCCACCCGCCGGGACGGCGGCCTCCCGGCGGCCGTCGCACAGCACGACGGCGTCGGAATCGTTGGGGTCGACGTCGATGGTGATCACCGAGTTGGGATTGGTGACCATCGGCCGGGCGAACAGCGCGTGGGCGTTGTTGGGCACCACGATGATCGCCTCGAGGTCGGGCCAGACCACCGGACCGCCGGCGGAGAAGGCGTATGCGGTCGATCCGGTCGGGCTGGATACCAGCACACCGTCGCAGCCGAAGGCTGACACCGGCCGGTCGTCGATGGCGACCACCACCCCCAGAACCCCCTGATGGCCGCCCTTCTCGAGGCTGGCCTCGTTCAGGGCCCAGCCCCGGTACAGCGTCGCGCCGTCGAGGGTGACGAGCACATCGAGGGTCATCCGGTGCTCGATGCGGTAATCCCGTGCGATGACGTGGTCGAGGATCGTGTCGATGGCCTCGGCTTCCGCCTCGGCCAGGAAGCCGATCCGGCCGAGGTTGACACCCAGCACCGGGATCTCGGCGTTGCGGGCGAGTTCGGCGGCGCGCAGGAACGTTCCGTCGCCGCCCAGGATCAGAACGAGCTCACATCCATCCGCGGCGTGTTCATCGCCGGTGACGATCTCGACTGCCGCCCCGGTGGCCTGAAGTTCCGCCGGTGCCAGGTGCAGTGATCCACGATCGACGGCTTCGGTGGACAGCACCCGCAGCCCGATTCCGTTGGCGCCAAGTGCTTTTCCAACCCGGTGGGCCGTCTCGTTGGCTTCATCGCGGCCGGGATGGATGACCAGCAGCACGGTGCGCTCGTTCACTGCGGCCCCTCGGCCACGGCGCAGCGCACCGCGGCCTCGCGCTCGTCGGCCGACAGACACTGCGCGGCGGCCGATCGCAGCAGGAGGAAGTATTCGACGTTGCCGGACGGGCCGGGCAGCGGGCTGGCGGTCACCCCCGCGGTGTGCCAGCCCAGGGTCTCGGCGCGGTGTGCGACCGCCATGACCGCATCGGCCCGCAGGTCGGGGTCGGTGACCACCCCGCCCGCGCCGACACGGTCGCGACCCACTTCGAACTGCGGCTTCACCATCGGAACGATATCGGCGTGTGGCCCGGCGCATGCGATAAGTGCGGGCAGCACGGTGGCCAGCGAGATGAAGGACAGGTCGGCCACCACCAGATCGACCTGGCCGCCGATGTCGGCCGGCGTCAGCTCGCGCACGTTGGTGCGTTCGATCACCACCACCCGCGGGTCTGAGCGCAGCGACCACGCCAGCTGGCCGTACCCGACGTCGACCGCAATGACGGTGGCCGCGCCGCGATCCAGCAGTACCTCGGTGAATCCGCCCGTCGAAGCGCCGGCGTCGAGGCAGCGCCGCCCGGATACGTCGATGCCGAAGGCGTCCAGCGCCCCGATGAGCTTGTGGGCTCCGCGCGACACCCAGGCCCTTTCCTGGTTGTCCTGCACGGCGAGTGCGGAGGTGACGGCGACGGCGGTGGCGGGTTTCGCGGCGGGCATGCCGTCGATGGTGACCCGGCCCGCGCCGATCAGTTCGGCGGCCTGTTGCCGGGAGCGGGCCAGCCCACGCCGGACCAACTCGGCGTCGACCCGGGCGCGGCGCGTCACGGGATGCTCAGCCCTTCTCCACCGATTCCAGCGCGTCGACCAGGATCTGGTGTGCTTGCTCGAGTCGGCGTCCCACCGCGTCAATCGCGTCGATATCGCCGACGTCGGCGGTGGCGTCGGATTCCGGATCGAGGTGGGGCAGGTCGGCGAGTTCGGCGTCGACCTGGTCGCGGATCTGCTGCGGATCGGTATGCATATCGCTGTTCACGCTAGTCGATCCACTACGCCAGCAGTGACCAGCGCCGCAGTGCCGCGCTGGCGGTGTCGTCGCCGGCCTCCACCCGCACCGACTGCCCATCCGCCGCGGTGTCCCATACCGCGCGGGCGGTGGCCCGAACCACCGAGAGCCCATCCGGCCCCGGGTCGGCTCCGGCGGCGCTGATGACCACGGCCCCATCGGCGGACTGCACGGTGGACCAGGCCGGCTGCGCGGCTACCGCCAGCGCGGCGGCATCGAGATCAAGAGCGGTCAGATCGGCTCCGATGAAGGTGGGCCGCTGCGTGGGCGGGGCGTGCACAGCCTCGCGGGCGGTGCTGACGCCGGTGAGCACCATCAGACTCGGCAGGCCGGTGGCATTGGCACCGGCGATGTCGGTGTCGAGCCGGTCGCCGACCACGAGTGGGTTGGCGAACATGCCGCGCGCCAGCGCATCCTCCATCAGCGCCGACGCCGGTTTGCCGGCCACCAGGGGTTGCGCGCCGGTGGCGGCCTGCAGTGCGGCCACCATGGATCCGTTGCCGGGCACCAGTCCCCGTTCGGTGGGCAGGGTCACATCGAGGTTGGCCGTCACCCACAGCGCTCCAGCCCGGATGGCCAGCGCGGCCTCGGCCAGCTCAGCCCAGCCGATGGTCATCGACAAACCCTGAACGACAGCCACCGGGCGCTCGGAGAACAGCCGCACCGGCACGAGCCCGACACCGGCGACCTCCGCGGCCAGTGCGTCGGTGCCGACGACGAGCACCGCCGAATCCTCCGGCAGGCGTTCGGCGAGCATCCGGGCCGCGCTCTGGGCACTGGTCACGACATCGCCGGCGGTCGCGGTGAAACCCAGTTCGGTCAGGTGTGCGGCGACCTCGTCGGCGGATCGCGACGCGTTGTTGGTGACGAACAAGGCCCGCGCGCGGGTGGAGGCCAGGGTCTCCACCGCTCCCGGTGTGGGTGCATGGCCACGGAAGACGGTTCCATCGAGGTCCAGCAGCAGGCAATCATGCTGGGCGGCAAGGCTTGTCATGCGAACCCGGTCACGTCATGCCAGCTCACCGACACGGTCCTCGGCATCGGTGACACCCTCGACGTCAGCGGCAGCGGCATGGAGAAACCACTGCAGGGCCTCATCGGTGCGGTCCAGTGCCAGCAGCGTGTCGGCGTAGGCGTAGAACAGCCGGGCGGCCGTCGAGCCGGTCCGCGACGGGTCCGGTGCCGGACTGGAGAGCACCGCCAGGGCCTGATCGAGGTGGCCGAGGTCGGCACGGGCGCCGGCGGCTACGATCCGCATCTCATCGGCGTCTTCGCCGTGCAGGCGTGCCGCTTCGGGGCCGCGCGCCAATTCGATGGCACGCTCGGGCCTTCCGACACCGCGTTCGCAGTCGGCGATCAGGGGCAGCAGCTGCGATTTGGATCCCATCCGCCGGGCCGCCCGGAATTCGGCCAGGGCCTGCGCCCAGTCCCCGCAGTGGTA
>JAIOQK010000116.1 GCA_021413425.1 Mycobacterium sp. | reverse complement strand
CGCGGGTCGTGTCCGGCGTCGATCACCGACTCCACAGCACCGAACAGAGCTGCGGCGTCCCCGGCGGAGAGTGCGTCGACAGCCTCGTCGATCAGGGCGATGTCAGTTGCGCCCAGCAACGCCAGCGCCCGCTGGTAGTGCACCCGGTTGTCCTCGGCTCCGGCCAGCAACTGGTCGAGCACACTGAGGGTGTCGCGGGGTGATCCGCCGCCGGCGCGGATGACCAGCGGATACACCGCATCGTCGACCTCGACGTTCTCCGAGGCCAGAATCTTCTCGATCAGCCCTCGCATGGTCTTCGGCGCCAGCAGCCGGAACGGGTAGTGATGGGTGCGCGAGCGGATCGTCGGCAGCACCTTCTCCGGCTCGGTGGTGGCGAAAACAAAGATCACATGCTCCGGTGGCTCCTCGACGATTTTCAGCAAGGCATTGAATCCGGCGGTGGTGACCATGTGAGCTTCGTCGACGATGAAGATGCGGTAGCGGGACTGTGCCGGCGCGAACGACGCACGATCGCGCAACTCCCGGGTGTCATCCACACCGCCGTGACTGGCCGCATCGAGTTCGATGACATCGAACGACCCGCCACCATTGGGCGCAAGCGCGACACATGAATCACACACCCCGCACGGGGTCGGTGTCGTTGATGCGGCCCGCGGTCAGGGCGGTCGACAGCGGCTCGGTGACGTGCTCCTGACCTACCACCTCGGCGAAGGTCGCCGGCCGATACTTGCGGTAGAGGGCCACGGCAGCAGGCTACCGACCGTCTACGACGTCTGCGCCGCCGAGCAGAGACTCCGTCGCCGCCAGGAGTGCGCAGGTGGCCAGGCCGTCGATCGCGTCGGCCAGGTCCGACAGTGGCGGGAAACTGGGCGCGATCCGGATGTTGGTGTCGTCGGGGTCTTTTCGGCATGGGAAGGAGGCCCCGGCGTCGGTGACTGCGATGCCGACATCCTTGGCCAGGGCCACCGTGCGCTTGGCGGTCCCGGGCAGCACGTCAAGGCTGATGAAGTAACCGCCCGCGGGGTCGGTCCACGATGCGATCTTGGAATCCGAGAGGCGCTGATCGAGGATGTCGAGGACCAGCGCGAACTTGGGCGCCAGCACTTTCTGGTGGCCCAGCATGTGGCGGCGGACGCCGTCTGCGTCGCGCAGGAAACGCAGATGCCGCAACTGGTTGACCTTGTCGGGACCGATCGACTTCTTCCCGGCGTGCTGCAGGTACCAGGCGATGTTGCCCAGCGAACCGCCGAAGAAACTGACCCCCGCACCGGCGAAGGTGATCTTCGAGGTCGAAGTGAACACATACGGCCGGTTCGGGTTGCCGGCCTCGGCCGCCAGTCCGAGCACGTCGACCTGGCGGACGAATTCGGTTGTCAGGGTGTGCACGGGGTAGGCGTTGTCCCAGAACAGCCGGAAGTCGCCGGCCGCGGTCTTCATCTGCACCAGCCGGCGAACCACCTCCCACGAGTACACCGTGCCGGTGGGGTTGGAATACACCGGCACGCACCACATGCCCTTGATGGACGGGTCTGCGGCGACAAGTTCCTCGACGAGGTCGACGTCGGGGCCGTCGTCGAGCATGGGCACCGCGATCATCTCCACACCGAGGCTCTCGGTGATCGCGAAGTGCCGGTCGTAGCCGGGGGAGGGACACAGGAATTTCACAACAGGTTCGCGGACCCACGGCCGCGGGGAGTCCAGCCCACCGTGCAGCATCGAGAACACCACGACGTCGTGCATCAACTCGAGGCTGCCGTTATTGCCGGCGATCAGGTTGGGCACCGGGATGCCGAGCAGATCGGCGAAGATTGCCCGCAGCCCGGGAAGGCCGTTCTGGCCGCCGTAGTTGCGGGTGTCGGTTCCCTCGTCGTCGCGGTAGTTGCCGTCGCCGGGCAGACTCAGCAGCGCGTTGGACAGGTCGAGTTGTTCGGCGGACGGCTTACCCCGGGTGAGATCGAGGCTGAGCTTCTTGGCCCGGAGTTCGTCGTATCTGCGGCGCTGCAGATCATGCTCGACCTGCAGTTCCTCACGGGCCAGGGACTGAAACGACACCGTGCGCCTTTCGTCACGCCGTGATTCGCCGGATCCGACGAAGGGGACCCCGCGCACCCGCCAGAGCCCGTTGACCCTTGCTGCCTTCCGACCCTGGGGGAGTTCACAGGTTGGACGCCGCGCGGGGTCCATCGCGAGTCTAATACCGGCCGGTCAGGCCAGCACAGCCGGTCGAGAACCCTCTTTGATGTCGGCTACCATTGCCGACGGAGGATTCGCCTAGTGGCCTATGGCGCTCGCCTGGAACGCGGGTTGGGTTAATAGCCCTCAGGGGTTCAAATCCCCTATCCTCCGCACCCGTCCGGGGTGCGGTCCCTGTGATCGCACCCCGGACCACTGCAATCGAGGAGATCCATGGGGCGGCGCGCTGCCAGGGCAACCCACCTCGGCCTCTGCGCACTTGGTGCGGCTCTCTACTTCCTGTTCATCATTCCCCGGTGGTGGGTGCTCACCGGGGACTTCCCGGCAACCCTGGGCACTGTCGGACGCATCGTGGCCGGCGTGCCCATCGCGGCGGCGGCGGTGCCGGTGATGCTGGCCCTGCAGCGCTCGCTGACATCGGATCCCAAACCTCCCGAACTGGCGTTGCGCCTGCGGGCGTGGTCGGCGGTACTCCACGTGGTGGCCGGAATGCTGATCATCGCCACCGCGGTCGCGGAGATCTGGTTGCGCCTCGATGTCGCCGGACCGTGGCTGTTCGCGGTCTACGGCGCGGCGGGGGCGATCGCGGTCCTGGCGATCCTGGCGTTCGTGCTGTCGTTCACCGCCGAGAAGCCACCCGCTCCGGCCAAGCCGGCGAAGGCGAAAGCGGAGAAGCCGAAGAAAGAGAAGCGTTCCCGGAAGCGCGGCAAGGCGGTCGATGAAACGGCCACCGCGCCGGACGACGAGGATGCTCCGTCGGACCTCGAGGTCAGCGAGAATGAAGCGGCGTCACCGTCGGACGCTGCGGAGGACGCGCCCGAGGACATCGAAGCTGAGCCCGAGTCATCTGAGCCCGAGGCCGCGGCGCTGCTCAACCAGCGCCCGACCGGCAAGAAGCGTTACCGGCTACGCCGCTGAGGCGGCCCCACCCCTCGCGAGATCGACACCAGGGCTGTGATCGCGGTTCCGCGAACAGCCCTGGTGTCGATCTGACGGTGGGGGCGCTAGGTCGTGACCGGGGTTGCCCGCAGAGGCAGATCCACCTGGATGTCGGAGATGTTGATCAGACCGATCGCCGCGTTCGCGAAGATCGAGGACCAACTGGCGATCTGCAGAGTCAGCGAGTCGTCTGCGCCGACCGTGTAGGCGATGTCGTTGAGCGACATCGACACCGTCCGTTCCCGGCCGTCGAGAATGACCGGTATCGCGGTCACGTTATTGCCGACGACGAGGCCGGTGGCGTCGTCCACAAACTGCGCGTAGACCGCCCCTCCCGTGCCCAGGCCCGAGTACGTAAAGCTCACCTGGGGCGCGCCCACGATCTGATCACCGGCATCCGGGGTCAACGCGACGTTGATCGCATTACCGGCCGGAGTGGGGAAGATCAGGCTGAACGGGAACGCGAAGGCCGAATTCGGACCTGAGCCGCCGAGGATCGGGATGATGCCCAGTGTGCCGCCGGCGTTGCTGGTGCTGTACGGGAGGGGCTGGTTAAAGCTGGGCTCGAAGGGCAGCAGATCCGAGGTGTAGCGCACTGCGTTCTGGTCCCACCACTGGAACACCGGGACGGCGTCGGCACCCTGACCGCTCCCGGTGACGTACTGGTCCAGCCAGGCAAAAGTGGCGTCGAAGAGTATGCCTTGCTGGGCCGGGGGCGTCCCGGTTGAGCAAGACCCGTGACCGCCGCAGAACCAGGCCAGCTTCACCACGGTGCCAAACGGGTTGGCGGTGATGGCCTCTGCGTTGAGCACCGACTGATCCAACGGGAACAGCGCATCGACGGTGCCCTGGAACAACAGCGTCGGGCTTTGCAGCTGATTGAGCAGGGAGGTCGGTCCACTGCTGGCCAGGACCGCCTGCGAGGTCTCGGTGAGGAAGCCGAACAACGATCCGGTCAGCACTCCCTCGTAGATCTGGGTGTTGATCCGCGCGCCGGCCTCCACTAGGTCGAGAAGCAGCAGGGCGGCCCAGGCGGTCTTGAACTCCTCGGCCGGGTACAGCGCGTCGCCCAGGGAGTACCAGTTGCCGTTGGGAACGATGGCATCGATGCGGGGGTCGGTACTAGCGGTAACCATCTGAATTCCGCCGCCATAGGACCCGCCGACCATGCCGACGGCGGGGTCGCCCGGCCCGTTCAGCACGGCCGGAGTGTTCTCCGCCGCCCAACTGACGATCGCCGACGCGTCGCGGCCCTCGAAGAACGGGTTGTCGAGTTGCAGCACCCCACCGGAGGCGAACTCTCCGCGGGGATCCCAGGTGATCACGTTGTAACCCTCACTGCGCATGGGGGCGACTCCAGGTACCGAGCCGAAGGTGCCTGCCAGGTCGTAGGGATCTGTTTCCCCGGGGGAGCCGAGGCCGGGTCCGTTGAGCACGGTGGTCGCGGTCTCACCGGCCGCCAGTCCGGATGCGGGGAAGAAGTTCGTGCTGATAAGTACCCCGTCGAACGAGGTCACCTTGTAGGTGTAGGCAACCGGGGTGTTTCCGGGCGCGAGCAGCGCGACGTCAACTGCAATCTCCGCCAGTACTGAGCCGCCGATGATGGGGGCGAGCAGCGAACTCAGGAACGGGGTCTGCTGCAGCAGGCTGATGATCGGCGAGGCCAGCGCCCCCACCAGGGGGATGCCCGTTAGGAACTGATCGAAGGCGGTGTTCTCGCTGACCCGAACGGAGAAGAACTGGGTGGCTTTCTGTTGCCCGTCCAGCCAGTTGGCGTAGGGCAGGACGGTGTAGGTCCCGGGGATATCAAACACCGTGCCCAGGTCGAGCTTTCCGCCGTTACTGCTGCCGACGAAGGAGTACGTAAGGTCCTGACCGGTGGCGCTTTGGGCGTTGAGATCGCCCAGGATGATGCCGTCTTCGATGATCGTGGTCGGATTGACCGTGACGCCATTGTTGGTCACTGCTGCGTTGGCTGTCGCGGATGCCGCGCCGAGCCGGCTGGTGGCGGCCGCGATCGCCCAGTCGAGAGGGGCGGTGACAGGTGCCAGCGGATTCGGTCCGGCGTCGCTGGGCGCGGAATCGGGCTCGGTCGTGCTGGCCGCGGCGGTGGCCGACACCATGGTGCTGGTGCGGGCCGCACTGGATGCCGGCACCGCACGAGCCGACGCGGATGCCGACGGCACAGCGCTAGCGCGGGACGTACGGCCGCCGCGGGTCGCGCTCGCCGCCCTGGACTCCGACGCCGACGCGGTGGCGCCGGACCGGCCACTCTGGGGTGCGGCGGCCTCTGTATCGCCGGCGTCGGCGGAGGCGACCGACGGCCCGGAGAAGATTGCGACGCCCACGCCGAGCGCGAACGCCAAACCACCTACCCGACCCACAAAACGCGAAGCAGACATGCTTTTTCCCTTCAGAACCCAACGACTTGAAGGCAGACTAACTGTGTTGCCGGAGCGTCTGCGGGTAATTGGCAAATGAAGAGTCGAACCAGGTTTGACGCAGCCGTCAGTCGCCGGTGAACTCCGGGCTGCGCTTCTCGAACATCGCCGCCATGCCCTCCTTGAGGTCACGTGAGGGCAGGAATGCGGAGTTCCACGCGGCCACGTAGCGCAGGCTTGCCGCGACGTCGTCGACCCGCTGCTCATCGAGGACGTCCTTGATGCCGCGCACCGTCAATGGGCTGTTCGCCGCGATCTCCGCGGCGGTGGCGTGTGCGGCCGCCAGGGCTGCCTCGGCATCGGGCAGCACCTCGTTGACGAGGCCGATCTTCTCGGCGCGGTTGGCATCGATGTCCTTGCCGGTCAGCGCCAGCTCACGCAGGTGCCCATCGGAGAGGATGTAGGGCAGCCGGGCGAGGCTGCCCACATCGGCGACGATGGCGAGCTTGACCTCACGCACCGAGAACTTCGCGTCGGCGCTGGCGTAGCGAATGTCGACCGCACTGATCAGATCCACCCCGCCGCCGATGCACCAGCCGTGGACCGATGCGATGGTGGGTGTTCGGCAGTCGGCCACCGCGGTGATTGATTGCTGCATGTTCTTGACGGTCGTGTGGAACGTCGTCCGCGGTCGTGCACTCATCTCCCCGCCGCCCATCGACGGCAGCGTGCCGCCCATCGCCATCAGGTCGAGGCCGAAGCAGAAGTTACGGCCGGACCCGGTGAGAACGATGGCGCGGACCTCGGGGTCGGCGTCGAGTTCGGCGAAGAGCACCGGCATCTCGTCCCAGAATGCCGGACCCATGGCATTGCCCTTGCCGGGTCCCAGCAGGGTCACCTGGGCGACGTTGTCCTTGACCTCAACGGCGAGTGCTTCACTGCTGCTCATGGAGAAACAGGCTACGACGCGCACCTAGCCGGCGGCCAAACCGCCCTCCGTAGCCCACTGACGCGCGAAGGCCAGGAACGTGTCGTTCTCGTCCCTTGCCCCGATGGTGACCCGGGCCCCGTCCTCGCCGTAGGGCCGCACCAGCACCCGGGCCGCGGCCGCGGCGCGGGCGAACTCGGGAGTGCGCGCCGCCAGCGGAAGCCAGACGAAGTTGGCCTGCGAGGGCGGGAAGGTGTAGCCGAAGCCGGTCAGCTCGTCACTGACCCGTCGGCGCTCGGTGACCACCGCGTCAGTGCGTGCCAGTAACTCATCGGCGGCTTGTAGCGAGGCGATCGCAGCGGCCTGCGAGATGGTGCTGGCGGTGAACGGCACGTAGACCTTGCCCAGCGCGGTGATCACCTCCGGGTCACCAACCGCGTAGCCAACCCGCAGGCCCGCCAGCCCGTAGGCCTTCGAGAACGTGCGCAGCACAACGACATTCGGATACCGGCGGGCCAGCGCCAGACTGTCCGGCAGCAGATCATCGCGGATGTACTCGACATAGGCCTCATCGATGCAGACCAGAACATCAGAGGGCACCGCGGCCACGAAGCGCGCCAGCTCGTCGGGGTCGACCACGGTCGAGGTGGGATTGTTCGGGTTGCACACGAAGATCAGCCGGGTGCGCTCGGTGACGGCCGCGGCCATAGCGTCCAGGTCGAAGGTGTGCTCGCGCAGCGGGACCTGCACCCCGACGGCGCCGGCGACGCGCACCTGCAGCGGGTAGACCTCGAAGCTGCGCCAGCCGAAGATCACCTCGTCGCCGGCGCCGCAGGTGATCTGGATCAGCTGCTGGCACAGGCTCACCGATCCGCAGCCGACCGAGATGTGCTCCGGGCGCACGTCGCCGGCCGAGCTGAGGTGGCGGGCCAGGTGCTCCTTGAGTTCGACGTGGCCGTTGTCCGGATAGCGGTTGATGGTGTCGGCGGCGGCCGAGATGGCGGCCAGCACGCTGGGCAGCGGGGGGTGCACGGTCTCGTTGCTGGCCAGCTTGATCGCTCCCGGCACGGTCTTTCCGGGGGTGTATGCCGGCAGGTCGGCCAACTCCGTTCGGGGCTCGTTTCGGCTCCGGTACGCTCATGTGGTTTGAGGAGGCGTGCCAGAGCGGCCGAATGGGACTCACTGCTAATGAGTTGTCCCCCTTACAGGGGACCGGAGGTTCAAATCCTCTCGCCTCCGCCGCGGCTGATGACTATGCAGCCACGAACAACTGAAGAACGGCGCCCGTAGCTCAACGGATAGAGCATCTGACTACGGATCAGAAGGTTGGGGGTTCGAATCCCTTCGGGCGCACTCACTCATCAGCGGCAGCGGTGCACGATCTCTGGACAGGAACCCGATGACCCCGCAGTCCCGATTCGTAGGAACCGTCGGCCGCACCCTGGCTGACTCGCAGGCCTGGTCCGACGACAATCCCGCCGCGCAGCAGAGGCGGGCGGTCGCCAAGATGGGCCGACAGTGAGCGCAGAACGCGACGTGTTTCGAATTCCGGCCACCGTGCTGTTCATCCTCGGCATCGTCGACTTGATCCGCGGGGTCATGCACACGTTCCTGCTGCGCTGGGCGGGAGTGCATGTTGCCGGCTTCGACCCGGTCACCACGCCGTCCGACCAGTTCTTCATGTTGGGCGCCTTCGGCATCTCCAACTTTTTGACCGGATTCCTCTACCTCCTGATCAGCCGCAAGGCCCGGGAGCTCTCGCCCTTTGTGCTGGCCATCATCCCGGCGGCCTATCTGCTGGGCATGATCGGCATTGGCGTGGCGGGCGTACACGGGCAGTCAGCGTTCGGCGGACGATATCTGATGTTCGTCTACTTCGCGGTGTGCGTGGTGACGGTGACGGTGTTCCTGGTGCAGCGCGGCGCACGTCGGCAAAGCCGCTGAGCCGGAGGGCATTCCCGCGGGTAAAAAACCCATCTTGACGACCCACGAAATCGTGCGACTCCGAACGAAGGTCCCTCACACCGCGATAAACATCAGCGCTGCTCAGCGCACCGGTGTCCAGTAGGCCCATTCGGGGCCGAAGTCCAGAACATGCTGGGGGATCGCGGCCTTGGCGACGATGTCGCGGAAGTGGTCCTGCCAGCCCCACCATCCGCAGATGTGGAACAGGTGCTGCTGCCAGCCGAGGTTGTAGGTGTCGGGGATGGACTCGCCCTTGTTCTCCGGGGCGAACACCGCGACCGCCAGCAGTCCCAGGGCGGCGGACGCGCGCAGCCGCAGCTTGCCGCGCGAGATGAGGAACATCGGCACGTTATCGGCGTGCGCGCTGACTTCACAGCCGGCCGGCAGTTCGTCCTCGTGGCCGTCGAGGTAGCGGTGCACCCCGTAGAGCACATCGGCGATGTCGGGTTTGCCGTCGGGCAGATCGGTCTGCACCGGCACCGGGAAGCGAGAGTTGACGAAGTCGAAGTCCGAGGCCGTCATCGCGCCGAAGATGTCGAGCTCGTCGCGCAATGTCCGCTTGAAGCGGGCCGCCACACCGAGTGTGGGGTAGCGCTTGCGGCCGGTCTCGGCGACGGCGTCGAACGCCTGCGAGACCGACCTGTCCCACTCCTTGGCGCTCCAGTGGTCCAGCGATCTCCGAACGTGTTCTCCTACGGTCACCTGGCGAGGATATCGGCTGCACACCGGCCGCGGTGACCCGGATCGGACGTTTGCCGCGCCACCCTAGGCGATGGTCATGCCGCCATCGACGACGATCGTCTGCCCGGTGACGTACCCGGCGGCCGGCGATGCCAGCCATACCGCGGTCGCCGCCAGTTCTGCGGAGTCACCCAGGCGGACCTGAATGATCCGGGGCAGCAGGCCCTCGAGATAGCCCGGCTTGAGTTCATCGGTCATCTCGCTGGCGAAGAATCCGGGTGCCAGCGCGTTGACCCGGATGCCCTTGCGCCCACTCCACTGCTGGGCCAGGTCGCGGGTCAGTCCCATCACGCCGGCCTTGGAGGCGCTGTAGGCGGCCTGCGGCAGCCCCGCGGTGGTCAGGCCGAGCACGCTGGCGATGTTGACGATCGCGCTGCCCGGCCCCATCACCTTGCCGCAGGCCTGGGCCATCCAGTACGCGCCGCTGAGGTTGACGTCGATAACCGCGCGGAACTCCTCCGGGGTCTCCCGGCTGGTCGGCACCGCGGTGCCCACCCCGGCGTTGTTGATCAGGATGTCGACCCGGCCGAACTCGGCCATCGCGGCGTCGACCAACTGCCGGCACTGCTCGGGGTCGGCGACGTCGGTCTTGCGGGTGTAGGCCCGCCGGCCGGCCTG
>JAIOQK010000168.1 GCA_021413425.1 Mycobacterium sp. | reverse complement strand
AAGCGTGCGTCGCGCGCGGGGTCGGCGGGTGCGATCTGCACCTGCGGGCAGCGGGCCTGTGCCTCGCGCCGGCGCAGCCCGCGCCGCACCCCGCCGTCGCGGGCAGCCGCCGAACAGGCCACCACCCGGTTGGCCAAGGTGACCGCCACCGCGGCGGTGGCCGGCACCCCGGCGGCGGCCGCGGCGGCCACGGCCGGCCAGTCCATGCACCAGATCGCCAGCACCCGTGTCATGCCGCTGCCACCGGTCACCGCGCCGCGACGCTCACCCGCACCCCGCTGATCCGGCCGCCCCGGCCGCCGGCGCCACCGGTGATCTCGTAACCGCTCACCCGCGCGTCCATCCGCAGCGACGCGCCCTGCCACTGCCCTCCGGTGATCAGCAGCGCGCACCCGCGCTGACGGGCCCGGGCCACCACCGCCCGCGCCCGGGTGGCCGGCACCGACCGGCCGGCAAGACCGAGGACCACCAGATCCAGGCCGTCCATCAATACCGCGGCCACCTCGACAGGATCGGCGCCCGGGTCGGGGATCATCGCCAGCCGGCTGAGGTCGGCACCCATCTCCGCGGCGGCCAGCAGACCGAAGTCCGGCAGTCCGACGACGGCCGCATGACCGCCGGCGGCGGTGACCGCGGCCGCCATACCGACGGGCAGTGAGCGGGCACCTGAGAGCACCGCCACCGTGCCCCTGGGCAGCCCGGCCGGAAGCAGCCCGGCCAGCGATTGCGGAACCGGCAGCACACTTTCCGAGCCCGGCAGTCCGGCGTCGGCGGGCGTGACGCCGCGCCAGCCGGCACCCACCTTGCCAGAGACCGCCGCCATCTGGCGCCGCAGCTGTTCTAGCTGCTCAGCGCGGGTGGGCTGGCCTTCGGCCAGGGCAATCGCCGCCGTCACCATGCACCTCCCACCGCTGTCAGAGTTCGAATGTATGTTCGATAGCGTGAGTAAACACCGACGCTCTGACAGCGTCAAGGGGTGGGCTAGCCGGTCACTCCCACTCGATGGTGCCGGGCGGCTTGCTGGTGACATCGAGCACCACCCGGTTGACCTCCGGCACCTCATTGGTGATCCGGGTGGAGATGCGCTCGAGCACCTCATAGGGCACCCGAGTCCAGTCGGCGGTCATGGCGTCCTCGCTGGAGACCGGGCGCAGCACGATCGGGTGGCCGTAGGTGCGGCCGTCGCCCTGCACACCCACCGACCGGACGTCGGCCAGCAGCACCACCGGGCACTGCCAGATCTGGGCATCCAATCCGGCCGAGGTCAACTCCTCGCGGGCCACCAGATCCGCCCGGCGCAAGATATCGAGACGCTCGGCGGTGACTTCGCCGACGATCCGGATACCCAGACCCGGACCCGGGAACGGTTGGCGCGCAACGATTTCCTCCGGCAGGCCGAGTTCACGCCCCACGGCGCGCACCTCATCCTTGAACAGCAGGCGCAACGGTTCAACGAGGCTGAACTTCAGATCCGGCGGCAGGCCACCGACATTGTGATGACTCTTGATGTTCGCTGTTCCGGTGCCGCCACCGGACTCCACGACATCCGGGTAGAGCGTGCCCTGCACCAGGAACTCGATGTGCTTGCCGTGGGAGTCGCTGTCCAACAGGAGGTCTCGCACCGCGCCCTCAAAAGCCCGGATGAACTCCCGGCCGATGATCGTGCGCTTGCCCTCGGGATGGCTCACCCCGGACAGCGCCTCCAGGAACCGGTCCTGGGCGTCGAGGGTCACCAGTCGCGCGCCGGTGGCGGCGACGAAATCGCGTTGCACCTGCTCGCGTTCCCCGGCGCGCAGCAGACCGTGGTCGACGAAGACACATGTCAGCCGATCGCCGATCGCGCGTTGCACCAGGGCGGCGGCCACCGCGGAGTCCACTCCCCCGCTGAGTCCGCAGATGGCATGACCGTCGCCGATGCGCTCCCGCACATCCTCGATCAGCGATTCGGCGATGTTGGCCGGTGTCCAGGTGGGGCCGATCCCGGCGAACTCGTGCAGGAAGCGGCCGAGCACCTGCTGGCCGTGCGGCGAATGCAGCACCTCGGGGTGGTACTGCACGCCGGCGAGTCTGCGGGCGCGATCCTCGAAGGCCGCGACCGGGGCACCCGCACTGGAGGCCACCACCTCGAAGCCCGCGGGTGCCGCTGTCACCGCGTCGCCGTGGCTCATCCACACCGGCTGCGAACCTGGGAGGCCGGAATGTAGTTCGCCGCCAAGCACATTGAGTTCGGTGCGGCCGAACTCGCTGGTTCCGGTGCGCTCCACGGTGCCGCCCAGTGCGGCCGCCATGGCCTGGAAGCCGTAGCAGATGCCGAACACCGGGATGCCGAGATCGAACAACGCGGGGTCGAGTTGCGGTGCGCCGTCGGCGTAGACGCTGGCCGGCCCGCCGGAGAGCACGAGGGCCTGGGGCTCCTTGGCCTTGATCTCCTCGATGGTCGCGGTGTGCGGGATCACCTCGGAGAACACCCGGGCCTCCCGAACGCGGCGGGCGATCAGCTGGGCGTACTGGGCCCCGAAGTCCACCACCAGGACGGGGCGGGGTGATATCGAATCCGCGGGGTGCACCGGGACAGTCTAGGGCCGGTGCGGCCGCCCCGGCTCAGTCGCCTACGGTCAGGCCGACCTTCTGGAACTCCTTGAGATCGCAGTACCCGGCCTTGGCCATCGACCGGCGCAGACCGCCGACGAGGTTGAGCCCGCCGAACGGGTCATCGGAGGG
>JAIOQK010000167.1 GCA_021413425.1 Mycobacterium sp. | reverse complement strand
CGCGCGGCACCGCGAACTCGGTCTTGGCCAGAAGCGAGAGCACAACGTTGGCCTTGTCGTCGCCGGTGGCGGCGATCACCACGTCGAACTCCTCGAGGTGCATCGCTTCCAGCAGGCTCAGCTCGCAGGCGTCACCGAGGTGCCAGAGCGCGGCGGGGATCGCGTCGACGACGTAGTGGCCGACGATGCGCTCGAACAGCGTCACGTCGTAGGAGTTCTCCACCAATTCGCGGGCGATCGAGCGACCGACCGCGCCCGCGCCGGCGATTGCCACCTTCATCGCCACTGCCGTCTCCTTCGGTGAATCACTGGGCGCTGAGTCATCATTCGGCAAAGTCCGGTCCCGGCGGTTCCGCGGCGATCGCAAGCGCCTCGCCGGTACGCCCGGACACCGCCGCCAGGTAGACCTGATCGCCGGCCTGGATGACGGTCTTGGGTTCGGGCAGCACGCCGGTGCCGAACCGGATCAGAAACGCCACTCGGGCGCCGGTGGCGTCCTCCAGGGTCGTCACCCGGTGGCCCACCCAGTCCTCGTGCAGGTCGGCCTCGGCCACCGCGACGGTGCCCGTCGGGTCGCGCCACTTGGTGGTCTCGTCGCCGCGGATGAGGGTGTTGAGCAACCGGTCGGTGGTCCACGGCACGGTGGCCACGGTGGGAATGCCCAGCCGCTCGTACACCGCCGCACGCTTCGCGTCGTAGATGCGGGCCACCACCCGGTGCACGCCGAAGGTCTCCCGAGCCACCCGGGCCGAGATGATGTTGGAGTTGTCCCCGGATGACACCGCCGCGAACGCGTCGGCGCCCTCGATCCCGGCCTTGAGCAGGACTTCCCGATCGAAACCCATGCCCAGGACGCGCTCCCCGCGGAACTCCGGGGACAGCCGGTTGAACGCCGCGGCCTCCCGGTCGATGATCGCCACCTCATGTCCGAGCCGCGAGAGCGCGTCGGCCAAAGACGCGCCGACCCGGCCGCACCCCATCACCACAACCCGCACCAGAATTCCTTTCGGCTACGCGAGCGGCAGCCCGGATGGGGCCACAGGGGTAACGCTACCGCCGCGGCGGGCCACGCTACCGCCGCGGCGGGCGGCGGCCGGCAGGGCCTACCCTTGGCTCTCGTGTCGAAGGTCTCCACCGCCGCGCGGCGACTGGTGCTGGGTCAGCCGTTCCGCAGCGACCGGTTGGCCCACACACTGATGCCCAAGCGCATCGCGCTGCCGGTATTCGCCTCCGACGCCATGTCCTCGGTGGCGTATGCGCCCGAGGAGATCTTCCTGGTGCTCTCGCTGGCGGGTCTGTCGGCCTACACGATGGCTCCGTGGATCGGGGTGGCGGTGGCCATCGTTCTGCTCGTGGTGGTGGCTTCGTATCGGCAGAACGTGCACGCCTACCCCTCCGGCGGTGGCGACTACGAGGTGGTCACCACCAACCTCGGGCCCACCGCGGGACTGACGGTGGCCAGTGCCCTGATGGTCGACTACGTGCTGACCGTCGCGGTGTCGATGTCCGCGGCGATGGCCAACATCGGCTCAGCGATCCCCTTCATCGACCATCACAAGGTCCTCTTCGCCGTCGGCGCGATCGTGATTCTCACCGCGCTCAACCTGCGGGGCATCCGGGAATCCGGCCGCGCCTTCGCCATCCCGACCTACGCCTTCATCGTCGGCATGTTCATCATGCTCGGCTGGGGCTTCTTCCAAATCCACGTGCTGGGCCGTTCACTGCAGGCCGAGTCCGCCGGATTCGAACTTCATTCCGACCACGGCGACATCCTCGGCGTCGCGCTGATCTTCCTTGTGGCGCGGGCGTTCTCGTCGGGCTGCGCGGCGCTGACCGGTGTCGAGGCCATCAGCAACGGGGTGCCCGCCTTCCGTAAACCCAAGTCCCGCAACGCCGCCACCACTCTGCTGATGCTCGGCGGCCTCGCGGTCACGCTGCTGATGGGCATCATTCTGCTGGCGATGGATACCGGGGTGAAGATCGCCCAGCACCCGGCCGAACAACTCGTCGGGGCACCGGCTGACTATCACCAAAAGACCATGGTTGCGCAGCTCGCCGACGCGGTGTTCCACGACTTCACACCCGGGCTGTACGTGATCGCCGGGGTCACCGCACTGATCCTGGTGCTGGCGGCCAATACCGCGTTCAACGGGTTCCCGGTGCTGGGATCCATTCTGGCCCAAGACCGTTTCCTGCCGCGCCAACTGCACACCCGCGGCGACCGGCTGGCGTTCTCCAACGGCATCATCTTCCTGGCCGTCGCCGCCATCGCCTTCATCGTGGCCTTCCAGGCGGAGGTCACCGCGCTCATCCAGCTCTACATCATCGGGGTGTTCGTGTCGTTCACGCTCAGCCAGATCGGCATGGTGCGCCACTGGACCCGGCTGCTGCGCGGCGAGGACGATCCGCAGGAGCGTCACCGGATGATCCGTTCCCGGGTTGTCAACACCATCGGCTTGATATGCACCGGCACCGTGCTGATCGTCGTACTGGTCACCAAGTTCACCGCGGGCGCCTGGATCGCGATCGTCGCCATGGCCAGTCTGTTCACCGTCATGAAGGCGATCAACAGGCACTACGACACCGTCTCGCGTGAACTCACCCCCGACGAGGACGAGCAGCGTGAGATCGTGCTGCCCAGCCGCAACCACGCCCTGGTGCTGGTCTCCAACCTGCAACTGCCGACGCTGCGCGCGCTGTCCTATGCCCGGGCCACCCGACCCGACGTCCTGGAGGCGCTGACGGTCAACGTCGACGATGTCGAGACCCGGAAGCTGACCCACAGTTGGGAGGACAGCGACATCAACGTCCCGCTCAAGGTGGTCGCCTCGCCCTACCGCGAGGTCACCGGGCCGGTGCTCGACTACGTCAAGCGGATCTCCAAGGAGGCGCCGCGCACGGTGGTCACCGTGTTCATCCCCGAGTACGTGGTGGGGCACTGGTGGGAGGGCCTGCTGCACAACCAGAGCGCCCTGCGACTCAAGACCCGGCTGCTGTTCATGCCCAACGTCATGGTGACCAGCGTCCCGTGGCAGCTGAATTCCTCCGAGCGGGTCACCCAGGTGGAGGGGCAAAGCGCCCCGGGTGACGTGCGTCGGGGCTTCGGGGAGTGACCATCGCCGCACCGGCGGAGTTGGTGCTGTCCACCGGACCGGCCGCCAACGGTGGCAGCTGTGTGGCCCGCCATGACGGCCGCGTGGTGTTCGTGCGATACGCGCTGCCGGGGGAGCGGGTGCGGGTCCGGCTCACCGCGCAGAAGGGGTCCTACTGGCACGCCGATGCGGTTGAGGTGCTTGAGGCCTCCCCGGACCGGATCGACCCGCTGTGCCCGGTGGCCGGCGTGGACGGCGCGGGCTGCTGCGATCTGGCGTTCGTCGAACCTGGCGCCGCCCGTCTGCTCAAGGCCGAGGTCGTGGCCAATCAGCTTGCGCGCCTGGGTGATTACACCTGGGCCGGAGTGGCCGAGCCGGTCGGTTCCGGTGACCCGTGCGGCTGGCGAACCCGGGTACGCCTGGGCGTGGGGCCCGACGGCCGTCCCGGGCTGCACCGCTATCACAGCAACGACCTGGTGACCGATCTGCGCTGCGGGCAACTGCCCGAGGGCATGCTCGCCGGACTGGACGTGGCCCGCTGGCGCGGCTGCGAGCAGATCCACGTGGCGATCGACGATGACGGCACCCGGCTGGTGGGCACCACCGCGCGGGGCCGGCGCGGGGTGAAGGTGACCGAGGGTCCCGGCGAGTGTGTGCAGCGGGTGGGCCGATGGATCTGGACGTTGCCGCTGAACGCATTCTGGCAGTCCCACCGCGATTCGCCGGAGCTCTACAGCGCGCTGGTGCGCGACGCGGCGCAGGGTTGCGAGGGTGCGCGCGCGTGGGATCTGTTCGGCGGCGCTGGCCTGTTCGCGGCCGCACTGGCCGACGCGGTGGGTGAGCGCGGCGAAGTCTCGACGGTGGACACCTCTCGGGCGGCATCGTCGGCGGCGAAGACCGCCTTGGCCGATGTGCCTGGGCTGCAGGTGATTTCGCAATCGGTGCGGCAATTCCTAACCGCGCAGTCAGTCGGCGCCGACATCGCCGTGCTGGACCCCCCGCGGGCCGGGGCGGGTCGCGAGGTGATCACCGCACTGGCC
>JAIOQK010000099.1 GCA_021413425.1 Mycobacterium sp. | reverse complement strand
CTGGACCCCAAATTCTCCAACTCCAGCGCGATGACGTCTCAGGATTACCACGGCGTCGTCATTACCTACGCCCAGGTGGCCAGCCACCCGATGCGCCACCGGGTGCGCACCGAGAACCGCCGCACACTGGTCGTATTCGATGAGATCCACCACGGCGGCGATGCCAAGACCTGGGGCGACGCCATCACGGAGGCGTTCGGCGACGCCGCGCGCCGCCTGGCCCTGACCGGCACCCCGTTCCGCAGCGATGACAGTGCGATCCCGTTCGTGGAATACGTCCCGGACGGGCCGGGGATATCACGCTCCAGGGCCGACCACACCTACGGCTATACCGAGGCGCTCACCGACGGGGTGGTGCGCCCGGTGGTGTTCCTGGCCTACTCCGGTGAGGCGCGCTGGCGCACCAGTGCCGGCGAGGAGCACGCCGCCCGGTTGGGCGAACCGCTGAGCGCCGAGCAGACCGCCCGGGCCTGGCGCACCGCACTCGATCCGGCCGGCCAGTGGATGCCGGCGGTGATCAGCGCGGCCGACACCCGGCTGAGCCAACTCCGCGACGCCGGCATGCCCGACGCCGGCGGGATGGTGATCGCCACGGATCAGACCGCCGCGCGCGCCTACGCCGGCCTGCTGACCACGGTCACCGGCGAGGCGCCGACCGTGGTGCTCTCCGACGATCCCGGCTCGTCGGATCGCATCACCCAGTTCGCGCAAGGCACCGGCAGGTGGCTGGTCGCGGTGCGGATGGTCTCCGAAGGCGTCGACGTGCCGCGCCTGGCGGTGGGCGTCTACGCCACCAGCGCCTCGACCCCGCTGTTCTTCGCCCAGGCCGTCGGGCGGTTCGTCCGCTCCCGCACCCGCGGCGAGACGGCGAGCATCTTCCTTCCGTCGGTGCCGTCGCTGCTGCAGCTGGCCAGCGAACTGGAAGCCCAGCGCGACCACGTGCTGGGCAAGCCGCATCGGGACTCGCCACTGGACGATGCCGTACTCGAACCGCTGCGCACCGAGGCGACCGACACCGAGGCGGGGTTCGAATCCCTTGGCGCGGATGCCGAACTGGACCAGCTGATCTTCGACGGGTCGTCATTCGGCAGCGCCACCCCGGCCGGCAGCGATGAGGAGGCCGACTACCTCGGCATCCCGGGACTGCTCGACACCAACCAGATGCGTGAGCTGTTGCGGCGGCGCCAGGAGGAGCAACTGGCGGTGCGCACGGCCACCGGTGGTGACCCGGCGCCGCGCACGACGCACGGCCGGCTGCGGGAACTGCGCCGCGAACTCAATGCGCTGGTGGCCGCCACCCATCACCGCACCGGCAGGACCCACGGCGCCATCCACAACGAGCTGCGCCGGATATGCGGCGGCCCGCCGGTGGCCGCCGCCAACGGCGAGCAGTTGCAGGAACGCATCGACGCAGTGCGCTCGCAGGCGGTCACGCGCCCGATCGACTGACGGAGGTTGTCCGCCGAAGAACGGCTTCTCCCCGCATGGCGACGAATTAGTCCATACTGACCGGCGAGACAAAGCTTCTATAAACCCGGAGCGTCGCAGGGGAGTCGCATGGGAGATGTGGACTTCGCCACCTGGATCCCGGGGTGGGCGTCGACCGTCGCCGTGCTGGTCTACGGATCGCTGCTGCTGACCGAGGCGGTACGGGTGCGCAGAGCCCGGCAGTCCTTCACCCACCGGGTCCTGGTGACCGGTTCGCGGGGCAAGTCCGGAACGGTGCGGCTGATTCACGCCGGACTGCTGGGCAGCGGCATGAGCGCCTACGCGAAGATCACCGGCACGACGGCGGTGGAACTGGAACCGGACGGAACCGAGACACCGACGGTTCGCCGCGGCGGCGCAGGTATCAGCGAACTGCCGCAGGTCATGGTCCGGGCGGCGAAGACGGGGGCGGAGGTCGGCGTCTTCGAATGTATGGCCATCTCGCCGGATTTGATCCACCTGGTGCAGGCCAAGTACGTCCAGGCCCGCATCGTGGTGATTCCGACCATCCGGCTGGACCACCTCGAGGACGAGGGGCTCACCGAACTCGAGATCGGGATGAACATCTTCACCGCCGTCGACGACTGCGACTACCTGGTGACCGGTGTCGACCAGCCCGAACTGCAAACCGCATACCGACAGTGGTGCGACGCCAAGGGCATCACGTTCGTCCTGGCCCAACCCGGACCCGACACCCCCCAGGTGTTGGGCCACCACCCGACCAATGTCGAGGTGGCGCGTCAGGTTCTGAAGATCCTGGGTCTGGCCGACGAGCAGGCGTGCGCCGGGATGCTGAAGGCGAGCACCGAACCCAATGCGACGCGCCTGTTGTCGATCCCCAACGAGGGTGGAATCGCCCTGGGGCTCGCCGACATCGGCGCCGCGAACGACCCGCAGTCCGCCGCCGAGGCTTTGAAGATGTGGCCGCTGGACGGTGGGGTGGTCATCCCGATCATGGCCAACAGGTGGGACCGACCGCTGCGGTCGGTGATCTTCACCGGTGCCCTGCTCGGGCGCTACCCGGTCGTCGGCGTCTCTGGCACGCTCTTCTCGTGGATACGTAACCTCAAGCAGGACAAGCTCTCCCGGGATCGGCGCGATTTCCTGCACACCGAGTTGTTCAGACTGACCCGGCGACAGGCAAATGATCCGAAAAAGCTGGAAAGCACCCTCGTGGGCCTGCTCGGCACACCGGACACCGGACGCTTCGTGTTGATGATCATGGAGAACACCCATGACCCCAACACCAATGCGCTGCGTCAGACTTTCGCCGACCGCGGCATCCAACTCGAACTGGAATACACCGACTAGCCATGGTCGGGCTGGAGGTCGAGGTCGTCAGGGCCACCCTGGTGATCGGGCTGGTCATCGGTGGGTTGGTCTACCACTTCACCCGGGTGTCCAGCGGGGGCGTGGTGACGACACCGTTCCTCTCACTTCTCGTCCTGACCGGAAGATGGGCCGACATCATCGGATGGGCGGTTGTCACACTGGTCGTGATCGGGACGATACGGCTCATCGCCGCACGCTGGCCGCTGCCGCGGGCCTGGCTGTTCTACATCGGTGTGTTCCTCGCCACGGCGATACATGTCATCGGGATGAAACTCTCCACCTCGCCCGCCGTCTCCGGACTGGGTAGCATCGGGCTGTTCCTCGCCGCGGGGCTGTACGTGTGCTCGGGTCTGACCGCGTACGACGCGGCACGGCAGGGAGTCGTCCGGACCTTCGCCGCGACCGCGCTCGTCACCGCCGCCACAGTCGCGGTCATGCTCGTCGTGCGACACCTGTCCCAGACCTTCGGCGGCGCGCAGCAGATGGTGGTCGAGAGTCCGTTGCGCGACCCCGTTCTGGCGCTGATCTGCGTGGGAATGGCGGTCGCGATGCGTGTGGGCCCGCACTGGGGCACCGCCGGCATCATCGGAGGCGTCTACCTGCTCAACATCGCGTCCTGGCAGTCACTGCTCGTCGTGATCGCCTTCACCCTGGCCGGCGCGATCGTCTACCGGTTCATCGCCGACGCCCTGGGCCTGTCCAACAAGGACCGGTTCTACACACTGATGGCCGTCGGCGCGATCGCGTCCTGGTTCGGCTTGTTCTGGGCCGAGTATCTGGGCATCCCGGGTTCGGCCGAAGTCGCCGCCTTCGCCATCGAACCGCTCATCGTCATCGGGCTGATGATCGGCGAAACCGTGCGCTACGGGGTCGCCCGCACCGTCGCCGGGTCGGTAGTGGTGTTCGCGGTGACCGCGACAGCGGCCTGGGTGATCGAAAACTACCCGGACACCACCGCGCTGGTGGTGGCCGCCGCGCTGGTGGTGGCCCTCGGCATCATCGCGGCCTCTCTGGTCCGGATCAGACGCGAGTGGGCGATTGCGCTGCAGGCGGGAGACCGCTGGGGAGTTGCGCCGGCGAACCTCTCGGGTGTGAAGGTTGCGCGGATGCGGCTCCGCCGCACCTGAGGCCACCAGTATGTTCTAAGCATGGCATGGACTGAGAACGACGTTCCCGATCAGCGCGGCCGGCTGGCCATCGTCACCGGCTCCAACACCGGCCTCGGCTACGACACCGCCCGGGTGCTCGCAGCCCGCGGCGCCAAGGTCGTGATGGCGGTGCGCGATACCGCCAAGGGCGACGCGGCGGCGGCCCGCATCCGCGAGATCACCCCGGGCGCGGACATCGCGGTCACCAAACTGGATCTCGGCTCGCTGGCATCGGTGCGCGAGTCCGGGGCCGAACTCGGCGCGGCCTACCCGCGGATCGACCTGTTGATCAACAACGCCGGAGTGATGTACCCGCCCAAGCAGACCACCTCCGACGGGTTCGAACTGCAATTCGGCACCAACCACCTGGGCCACTTCGCGCTGACCGGACTGCTGCTGCCGAATCTGCTGCCGGTCGAGGGATCCCGGGTGGTGGTGGTTGCCAGCATCGCCCACAACATCCGCGCCAAGATCGACTTCGACGATCTGCAGTGGGAGAAACGCCGCTACGACCGGGTGGCGTCCTACGGCCAGTCCAAGCTGGCCAATCTGCTCTTCACCTACGAACTGCAGCGCCGCCTCGCCGCGGCGAAGGCAAACACCATCGCGGTGGCGGCCCATCCGGGCGTGGCAGCCACCGAACTGGTGCGCCACGTGCCCGGGGCAGGCCTGCCGGGTGTGA
>JAIOQK010000098.1 GCA_021413425.1 Mycobacterium sp. | reverse complement strand
TCGGCGGAGCCGCCCACGGTGGCCGCCCGAACCTGAGGTGTCAGCACACCGCCAAGCCGGACATAAAGCTGCTGCAGCGCAATATCCCAGAGCTTCTCGGAGTCGACCAGCGTGCCGTCCATATCGAAGAGCACGGCTTTCATGCACCGAAGATTATCGCCACCGCGTCGATCACTCGACATCAATCAGATTTGGCGTGCATAGCTTCCCGACAGAAGGGTTCGTACCACCACCAGTCGGCGCGCTCTCCGGTCGGCCCGGGGCACGGTTTCACCGCCGGTGGAGTGCGGTTGGGGGGCCGTGCCAGTGATCCTGCACTGAGTCGTCGCCCGGCGCTGTCGGTGACGATCAGATCGTCGGCGGGCCCGGTGATGGTGATGGCACCGCGGTGGTGCAGGCGGTGGTGATACGGACACACCAGCACAAGGTTGTTCAGTTCGGTGGGGCCGCCGTCTTCCCAATGCCGGATGTGGTGGGCGTGCAGGGCGCGGGTTGCGCCACAGCCCGGGACCGCGCAGGTCCGGTGGCGGTGCT
This sequence comes from Mycobacterium sp., assembly GCA_021413425.1. Lineage (GTDB taxonomy): Bacteria > Actinomycetota > Actinomycetes > Mycobacteriales > Mycobacteriaceae > Mycobacterium. The sequence continues at coordinate 3,172 of JAIOQK010000098.1, read as the reverse complement.
CGAGTGCACGGCGAAGTCGCCGGTTGACCGTCCGGGTCGCTCGGCCGGTACCGATTACCTGGCCGTCACGCTCGAACCAGACTTCACACGTGGCATCGCAGGTGAGGTATTGGCGGTCGGCGTCGGTGAGCAGCGGACCGAGATGCAATGCCGCGATGCGTTGTCCGACGTCGACGTGCACCACCACCGTGGTGCGCTGCCCGTGCGGGCGCCGGGCCGCCTCGGCGTCCCAGCCGGATTCAACCAGGCGCATGAACGCATCAGCGGTGTTGGGCATTGGCCGTCGCTGATCCGATTCAGCCTCGCTGCCGTGATCATGCTTCCACTCGGTGATCAGCGCATCGAGATGGGACTGCAGTGCCGCGTCGAACGTCGCCGCCTCGTCGTGGCCCAGGGTGATCCGCCAGCTCGAGGACTGTTCGCCGGAAGTCTTGGTGATCGTGCGCGGCGGTGGTAGCGCCGGCCCGGAATCGGCTTCGGGCCGCGGCTCCAGCCTGACCGCGGTGCGCAGCTGGTTAACCGTGGCTACCGCGGCCAGCTGCGCGTAATGCTCATCGGACCCCTCGCCGGCTCCCGCCGCTATGGCGCCGAGCTGATCCAGCGACAACCGGCCCTCCCGCATGCCCTGCGCGCAGCGGGGGAACTCCGCCAGCCGGCCCGCAACCGTGGAGATCGTGTGGGCGTTGGCCGATGATGAGCCGAGCTTCCAGGCCACCAGCGCCGGCATCGAACGAGCGCCGGTGGCACCGCAGAGTTCGTCGCGGTCCATCTCGGCGACGATCTCAACGATGCGCCCGTCAATCGCATTGCGCTGACCGGCCAGCTCCGCCAACTCATCGAACAACACCTGCAGGCGCTGATCAGGCGGGGCGGCCATCGGAACGGACAGGGACATGCCACCATGATCTCAGCCGGGTACGACAAGTTCGCCGGCATCGTCGACTCGACTCAGTCCTCCGGGTTGTAACCCAGGTTGGGTGCCAGCCAGCGCTCCGCCTCAGCCAGGGTCCAGCCCTTACGCCGCGCGTAGTCGGCGACCTGATCCTGAGCCATCCGGCCCACCACGAAATACTGCGACTGCGGGTGCGAGAAGTACCAGCCGCTGACCGCAGCGCCGGGCCACATCGCCATCGACTCGGTCAGCTCGATGCCGGTCCGCTCCTTGACGTCCATCAGCTCCCAGAGCGTCGCCTTCTCGGTGTGCTCGGGGCAGGCCGGGTAGCCGGGCGCGGGGCGGATGCCGCGGTACTTCTCCCCGATGAGCGCGTCGTTGTCCAACTGCTCGTCGGGCTGGTATCCCCAGAACTCCTTGCGGACCCGCTGATGCATCCGTTCGGCGAACGCCTCGGCTAACCGGTCGGCGAGCGACTCCAGCAGGATCGCGCTGTAGTCGTCATGCTCCGCCTTGAACTCGACGATCTTGTCTGCGCTGCCGAGCCCCGTGGTGACGGCGAAGGCGCCAACGTAGTCGGCCAGGCCGGTGGACCTCGGCGCGACGAAGTCGCCGATACTCCGGTTCGGGATGCCGTCGCGGTGCTCGCCCTGCTGGCGCAGGTTGTGCAACGTGGTCAGCACCGTGGTGCGGGTCTCGTCGGTGTAGACCTCGATGTCGTCGCCGACGGCATTGGCCGGGAAGAACCCGATGACCCCGTTGGCGGTCAGCCACTTCTCCTTGATCAGGGTGTCGAGCATCTCTTGGGCGTCGTCGTACAGCTTGCGGGCAGCTTCGCCCGAGGCCGGGTTGTTGAGGATGTCGGGGAACCGGCCCTTCATCTCCCAGGCGTTGAAGAACGGCTGCCAGTCGATGTATTCGCGTAGCTCGGCGAGGTCGTAGTCGAGAAACTCCCGCACACCAACACCCTGGGCGGGCACCGGCGGGGTGTAGCCGTCCCACTCGATCGGCGTCCGGTTGGCGCGGGCCTTCTCCAGCGTCAGCATCGGCCGCTCGTTCTTCTGTGCGTGCCGTTCCCGCAGCGAGGCGTAGTCGGCCTCGGTGGCCTCCAGCAGCGCCGGCCGCTGCTTGTCGTCGAGCAGCGCGGCAGCCACCGGCACCGACCGGGACGCATCCTTGACCCAGACCACCGGCCCGGAACGGCGCGGCGAAATCTTCACGGCGGTATGGGCGCGCGAGGTGGTCGCGCCACCGATCAGCAGCGGGATCTGCAGGCCTTCGCGTTCCATCTCGACGGCGAAGTTGACCATCTCGTCCAGGGACGGGGTGATCAGTCCGGACAGCCCGATGATGTCGGCGGTGTGCTCCGTGGCCGCGGCCAGGATCATGCTCGCGGGCACCATCACACCGAGGTCGATCACCTTGTAGTTGTTGCACTGCAGGACGACCCCGACGATGTTCTTGCCGATGTCGTGGACGTCGCCCTTGACCGTCGCCATGATGATCGTCCCGTTGGTGTCCTCCTGAGAGGTGTCGCCGGCCGCCAGCTTCTCCGCCTCGATGTAGGGCAGCAGGTAGGCCACCGCCTTCTTCATCACCCGGGCGGATTTCACCACCTGCGGTAGGAACATCTTGCCGGCACCGAAGAGGTCACCGACGACGTTCATACCGTCCATCAGTGGGCCCTCGATCACCTCGATCGGGCGGCCACCGGCGGCGGCGATCTCAGCCCGCAGTTCCTCGGTGTCAGCGTCGACGTCGGCGTCTATCCCCTTGACCAGAGCGTGGGTGATCCGCTCGCGGACCGGGAGGCTGCGCCATTGCGCTGCCACCGGATCTTCGGCCTTCTCCGAGCTGTTGAACCGTTCGGCGATCTCCAGGAGCCGCTCGGCGGCGTCCTCGCGTCGGTTCAGGACAACGTCGGTGATGCGCTCGCGGAGCTCGGGGTCGATGGAGTCGTAGGGCACCAGCGCACCGGCGTTGACGATGCCCATGTCCAGACCGGCCCTGATGGAGTGGTAGAGGAACACCGCGTGGATCGCCTCGCGGACGGGATTGTTGCCCCGGAACGAGAACGACACATTCGAGATGCCGCCGGAGATGTGCACCCCGGGCAGGTTCTTCTTGATCCAGGCGCACGCGTCGACGAAGTCGATCCCGTAGGTCGCGTGTTCCTCGATCCCGGTCGCCAGTGCGAAACAGTTCGGGTCGAAGATGATGTCCTCGGCCGGGAAGCCGACCTCTTCGGTCAGGATCCGGTAGGCCCGGGAGAAGATCTCC
>JAIOQK010000110.1 GCA_021413425.1 Mycobacterium sp. | reverse complement strand
TCGGGGCGCGCGAAGTGCTCGAAACGCACCCGCGCCGCGTGTCCCTCCTCGACGAGTTCGGCGACCGAACCCCCCTCCGCCAGTGAGTTCCGCGCGCCGTGTAGCAACTCCAGCGCCCGGTCGAGCATCGGCAGCACTTCGCCGGCGTTGGCCTCACACATCGCGCGCACCAGATCGGGGTCGGTGCCGGCCACCCGCGTTCCGTCGCGGAATGATCCGGCCGCGAGCGCGAAGGCCAGTGGCACGTCTCCCGCGGCCGCGGCCAGGGCTTCGGCGAGCAGGTGCGGCAGATGCGAGATCGCGGCGGCGGCGGCGTCATGCTCGTCGGACTTGGCCGCGACCACGAAGCTTCCGCAGTCCAGGGCCAGGTGCATCACCTGCGACCAGATGGCTGCGTCGACATGTTCGTCCACGCTGATGACCCACGGCGCACCATCGAACAGGCGGGCGTCTCCGGCCGGCCAGCCCGAATGTGCGGTGCCTGCCATCGGATGACCCCCGACGTAGCGGTCCAGCAGACCGGCCGAACGCACCTGCGCCAGGACAGCGCCCTTGACACTGATCACGTCGGTCAGTGGGCAATCAGGCGCAGTGCTCTTGATCTCGTGGAGCAACTCACTCACCGCAGGCATCGGCACCGCCAGCACGATGAGGGCCTCACGCTCGGCAGCCCAGGTCAGCGCCTCGCCCAGATCGGTGGAGGCGGCGAACCCCCCGCTGCGGGCTGCCGCCGCCCCTTCGAACGAGCGGTTGTAGCCGAACCCCTCCCGGCCGGCGGCCACCGCGGCGCGCAGCACGGACCCGCCGATCAGTCCGAGCCCGAGCACACACACCGCTGGGTTGGTCACGTTTCCAGGTTTGCACATCGCGGTCGGCTTACCGGTCAACCTGGGCTTCAGTGGTCAACGCGGCTGCCCAGCGGCTAGCGTAAGCGCCCATGGCGGCACAGCGAACTGATGCCCGGGAGGACCCGGACGGTTTTGCCGTCGCCGTCGTGCGGGAGAACGCCACCTGGCGATGCTCCCCGATGAGCCCGAAGGCGTTGACGAGCCTGGCCGCCGCGGAGACCGAGTTACGGGAACTGCGCAGCGCCGGAGCGGTGTTCGGGCTGCTCGATGTCGACGACGAGTTCTTCCTCATCGTGCGCCCCGCCCCGTCGGGGACGCGGCTGCTGCTCTCGGACGCCACCGCCGCGCTGGACTACGACATCGCCGCCGAGGCCTTGGAGAAACTCGACGCCGACATTGCGGCCGAAGACCTCGAGGAGGCCGACCCGTTCGAGGAGGGCGACCTGGGGGTACTCGCCGATATCGGCCTGCCCGAGGCGGTGCTGAGCGTCATTCTCGGGGAGATCGACCTGTACGCCGACGAGCAACTCGGGCGCATCGCCCGGGAAATGGGCTTCACCGACGAATTCGCCGCGGTGCTCGACCGACTCGATCGGTGATCTCGCACCCGACTGACGAGGCGATGGTCGAGGCTGCCATCGCCGCGGCGCGCCAAGCCGGCCCCGACGACGTTCCGATCGGCGCGGTGGTGTTCGCATCCGATGGCACCGAGTTGGCCCGCGCGGCCAACGCCCGCGAGGCACTGGGCGATCCGACGGCGCACGCCGAGATCCTCGCGCTGCGCGCGGCGGCCCTGGCACGCGGCGACGGCTGGCGCCTGGAGGGCACCACCGTGGCGGTGACGGTGGAGCCGTGCACGATGTGCGCGGGCGCACTCGTGCTGGCGAGAGTGGCCCACGTGGTGTTCGGGGCGTGGGAGCCCAAGACCGGCGCGGCGGGCTCGCTGTGGGATGTCATGCGCGACCGGAGGCTGACGCACCGCCCGCAGGTGCGCGGCGGCGTGCTGGCGCAGGAGTGCGCCGCTCTGCTGGAGGAATTCTTCGCCCGGCAGCGGGATTTGGGCTAGTCCACACCGAACCGTAAGATCGCCCACGGTGGCGTGTCCGAGCGGCCTAAGGAGCACGCCTCGAAAGCGTGTGACGGGTAACCCCCGTCCGAGGGTTCAAATCCCTCCGCCACCGCCATCTGTATTCGGGTCGAATGCTCAACAAAAGGCCGCTGCATTCTGTGGCAATGCCTTAACGGGTACCTGGTGCCCACATTTCCCTCACACTGTGGGTCCGGTGGGATTTCGTAGATACTGATGTGCCGCTGATCTGATAAGGAACTCGTGTATGAGGCGCGAAGTCGGTCTGGTGGGTCGGCAGGCTGAGTTAGCCAAACTCGCCCGGCTGCTGTCCGATGACTCTGAGCGCGCCGTGGTGGTGTCCGGGGAGCCCGGTGTCGGCAAGACCGCGTTGATCGAGCAGGTGTGCGCGTCCGCGGTGGCCGAGGGCTGGCAGGTGGTGCGGGCTCTGGGGGTGGAGGCCGAAGAGCCCTTCGCACTGGGCGGGTTGAATCAACTGGTGCTCGGCTTGGCCGAGTTCGTTCCCGAGTTGGAGGAGTCCGACCGTGCGGTGTTGGCTCCGGTCTTCGGCGGCGCTCCGGACTCCGCGGTGTCGGTGTTGCCGCTCACGGCGGCGTTGCTGAACCTGTTGGCCGTCGCGGCACGGAGCAAGCCGGTTCTGCTGGTGGCTGACGACGTGCAATGGCTGGACAGTGTCAGTGCGGAGGTTTTCGGTGCGGTTGGGCGACGGCTGCGCAATCCGCGGATCGCGATCCTGGCGGGACGCCGGGTTCCCCATCCTTCGGCGTTCTCCGGTACCGGATGGAGCGAGTTCCACGTGGACCCGCTGGATGACCGCGATGCGAAGCAGTTGCTGGAGCTGGCCGGAATTGCGTTGACGGCACCGGCTCGGGCGGCGGTTCTGGCCGCGGCGGCCGGCAACCCGCTGGCACTTGCCGAACTTCCGCGGTTCGCCGGACGGATCGAATACGGCGCAGCGCTGCCGTTGACGGACCGGCTGGTGGCGGTATTCGGCGGTCGGCTGGAAGAGCTTGACGCAGACGTCCGCGCCAGTTTGTTGCGGGCCGCGCTGGACGGCAACGCATGTACCGCCGCATCGGCGGACCGGGCCCGTTACGTGCTTCAGGATGTCGAACCCGCCGTCGCGGCCGGTCTTTTGGTGGTGGACCCGCTGGGCCGGGTCGTTTTCCGTCATCCACTGGTGCGCGCTGCGGTCATCCATCAGGCCGACCCGAAAGAGCGGCGCGACGCCCACCGCGACCTCGCCGAGCTCTACCCCGATGTGCTGGTCCGGCGTGCCTCTCACCTGGCGGCGGCGACCACCGGGCCTGACCAGGACGTGGCCGAGCTACTCGGCGAGGCGGCACAACTGTCACTTCGCCGGGGCGGACTGCCCGCTGCCGTTGAGTGGCTGCGACAGGCTGCGGAGTTGAGCACCGAGTCTCACCGGCGGACCACCTTTCTTGCCGAGGCGGTATTCGCCGCCACCCGGGCCGGGCGGAGCGGCGAGGCGAGAGAACTTCTGGACAATGACGCGACTGGCACGACGGAATGGGCGCTGGAGGCCCTGTCCGACTGCTACCGGGCGTTTCACGCCGACGGTGAGGTGTTCTCAACCCACCGGCGATTGATGGAAGTACTGACCAGGGCCGAGGCCATCGACGATATGACCCTCAACCGGCTCGTCAACCTCCTGCTGTCCGTCACCGGCTACGCCGACGACGAACGGCTTCGGAAATTGACTGACGCTGCGGTGCGCACCGTGCAGTCGCGGCTGGCCCCGGCGGTGCTGCTCTACCGAACCGATGTCGATGACGTCGTCACCACCGCGAAGACCATTCGCGCGACGCTAGATGGCTTCGTCGGGGCACTATCGCAGCTGCCGTCGCGTTGGGTGTTGTTGGTGTCCTACCCGGCGTATTGCATCGACAACATGGCAGAGTTTCGTGCTCCGCTTCGGGAGACATTTACGCAACTCAGCGAGCACGGCGCCTCCATCGACGCCATCGAGGGCGGGCGCGTGGTGCTGCTTGACCTGATGGCCACCGGGAATTGGGACGAGGCCGAGGAGGTCGGCGCGACATGCCTGGAGATGGCGGGCCAAATTCAAGGCAGTGAGTTGATTCGCCAAACGATCCTGGCCGACCTCGGGGTGCTTGCCGCCTCGCGGGGTGACCTGGACACCGCACGCCGCAACGCCGCTGAAGTGACAACCTGGTCAAAACCGCGCGGGCTGCGTTACCTGCTCGGCCTCGCCGACCGCGTCGCGGTACGAGCCGCCCTTGCCGAGGCGGACTACGAGGCGGCCTATCAATTGGCGATCAGGATCGGCCAACCAGGTCAGTTCCCCCGGTACAACATCCCCGTGGGCGACGACATTCTGGACTTCGTCGAGGCCGCGATACGCACCGCACGACTTGCCGAAGCCCGCGAACACACCGCGCAGGCGGTCCGCCTGAATCTGGCCGAGGTGTCCCCCCGCGTGGCTGCACTGATTCTGGCAGCGTCGGCGATGACAGCGCCTGATTCGGAGGCCGACGAGCTCTATGCGGCCGCGCTTGCCCACCCGGGTGTCGCCGAGCGTCCGTTCGAGTATTTCAGAATCGTTCTGGCACAGGGGATGTGGCTGAGGCGCAGGCTGCGCCACGCCGCTGCGCGCACCTCACTGGAATGCGCCGCCGAGGGCTTCGATCGCCTCGGTGCGCGCCCCTGGGCCGATCGGGCCCGCGCCGAACTCAATGCCGCCGGAGTGCCGGTCAAACGAGCCTTGGGCGAGCCCGTCACGCTCAGCGCCCAGGAACGCCGCATCGCCGACCTCGCCGCCGGCGGAAAGACAAGCAGACAGATCGCCGCTGAGCTCAGCCTGGCACCGCGCACCGTCGAAGCACACCTGTACCGAGTGTTCCGCAAGCTGGGCATCACCAAGCGGATCGCTCTCAGCAATGCACTGCGTCAACACGATTCGAATCACGCCCGAGGAAGCACCCCGGCGGCAGACGCCTGAGCAGAGCATCCGCTTAGCCCGGTCCCGCGGTCGTCTTTCCCCTAAGGCTTCCCCAATGGGTTCACCAACCGGTCTAATGGGAAGTCAAGGGGGAGTCGTGAACTTGAGGACATCATGGAACTGATTGCACCGCTGGATTCGCTGTTCCTGCTGGGCGAATCCCGCGAGCACCCGATGCACGTCGCCGGCTTACAACTGTTCGAGCCGCCACAGGGGGCCGGTCCGGACTACGTCCGCGAGTTGTATCAGGATGCACTCACCCGCGACGATGTCAGCCCCACCTTCCGCAAACATCCGGCGGAACTCTTCGGCGGAATCGCCAACCTCAACTGGGCGTTCGACAAAGACCTCGATCTCGAATACCACCTGCGCCGCTCAGCACTGCCCACTCCCGGCCGGGTGCGCGAACTACTCGAACTCACCTCGCGACTGCACGGCACGCTGCTCGACCGGCACCGCCCACTCTGGGAGTCACATGTCGTCGAAGGGCTCAGCGACGGCCGGTTCGCGGTGTACACCAAGATTCACCACGCCCTGCTCGACGGGGTGAGCGCGATGCGGATGATGCGCAAGGCGCTGTCGGCAGACCCAGACGACCACGAGATCCGGATGATGTGGGGTCTCAACGGGCGCAGGAGTCGAGCAGGGGAACGCCCGTCGCCGATCGAACGGCGCACCGAAGACGATGTTCAACGTGCCGATCGGCGGCGCACGGCGATGCGCCGCGCAGTCCTGGCCGATCCAGCGGTTCCTGAGCGTCAAGAAGGCCGCCGGGGTGACACTCAACGACGTCGTACTGGCGATGTGCGGCGGCGCGCTGCGCGCTTATCTCCTGGAACTGGACGCGCTGCCGGACCAGCCGTTGATCGCCATGGTGCCGGTGAATCTGCGCACCGACGACTCCACCGGCGGCAACCAGGTCGGCGCCATCCTGTGCAACCTGGGCACCGACCTCGCCGACCCTGGGAAACGGTTGGAAGCGGTGCACAGCTCGATGCGCGGCAACAAAGACGTCTTCGTGCAACTGCCCAAGATCCAGCAGATGGCGTTGTCGGCGTTCAACATGTCACCCCTGCTACTGGAGCTGGTCCCATTCCTGCGCGCCGCCGCTCCCCCGCCGTTCAATATCGTGATCTCCAACGTTCCGGGAGCCCAGGAACCGTTGTACTGGAACGGGTCCCGGCTTGACGGTAACTATCCGTTCTCGATCGCCCTGGATGGTCAGGCGCTCAACATCACCCTGTCCAACAACGCCGGCAACCTCGATTTCGGACTGGTCGGGTGTCGGCGCAGTGTGCCCAGCCTGCAGCGCCTCCTCGGCCATCTCGAGGACTCACTGACCGGCCTGGAGCGTGCGATGGGCACTGCCGACGCGACGCCGGCCGTGAAGAAGAAAGCCGCGCCGCGTAAGCGGACCGCACCGACCAAGCGCGCTGAGGGCAGCTGACTTCGATCGCGAACGGCCCGATCACCGGCCGCGTCGGATTTGGCGTGTCGACAGCGGTGGTCTGTCCGATCGGTGATGCCCACCGGCCGCGCCGTCTCACCGTCTCCGGAGTCCTTGGTTAGATGACGAGCGTGACCGACCGCCCGTTCTTCACCATTGAGGCGCAGATGGCGGACGGCCGTGGGCGCGCCGGGGTGATCCGCACCCCACACGGCGAGATCCGGACCCCGGCCTTCGTGGCGGTGGGCACCAAGGCGACCGTCAAGGCGGTGCTACCCGAGGCGATGGCCCAACTGGGCGCTCAGGCGGTGCTGGCCAACGCCTACCACCTGTACCTGCAGCCGGGCCCGGACATCGTCGCCGAGGCAGGTGGGCTCGGGGCCTTCATGAACTGGCCGGGACCGACCTTCACCGACAGCGGCGGGTTTCAGATCATGTCGCTGGGAGCGGGTCTGGGAAAAGTGCTCATGGAAGACCCCGGCCGCGAGCAAGGCGACCACCTGATCGCCTCAGGCAAGCAGCGACTGGCTCACGTCGACGACGATGGCGCCACCTTCACCAGCCACCTCGACGGCTCCACGCACCGATTCACCCCTGAGATATCCATCGGCATCCAGCACCACCTCGGCGCCGACATCATCTTCGCCTTCGACGAACTCACCACGCTGGTGAACACCCGCGCCTACCAGGAGGAGTCAGTGGCCCGCACACACGCCTGGGCGCAGCGCTGCCTGGCCGAGCACCGCCGGCTCAGTGCGCTGGAATTCCGAACCCGGCTGCCGCAGGCCCTCTTCGGCGTCGTGCAGGGCGCCAACTACGAGGACCTGCGCCGCCAAGCCTGCCGCGGACTGGAGAGCATCGTCGACCACGAGGGCCGCGGATTCGACGGCTACGGGATCGGCGGGGCACTGGAGAAGCAGAACCTCGCCACCATCGTCGGGTGGTGCACCGACGAATTGCCCGACTCCAAGCCGCGGCACCTGCTAGGCATCAGCGAGCCCGACGATCTGTTCGCCGCGATCTCCGCCGGCGCCGACACCTTCGACTGTGTGTCCCCCTCGCGGGTGGCGCGCAACGCCGCCGTGTACAGCCCTGACGGAAGGTTCAACATCACCGGGGCGCGCTATCGCCGCGACTTCGGCCCCATCGACGCCGAGTGCGACTGCTACACCTGCGCGCACTACACCCGCGCGTACATCCATCACCTGTTCAAAGCCAAGGAGATCGTCTCGGCGACGCTGTGCACGATCCACAACGAGCGCTTCATTATCCGGCTGATCGACCGGATCCGCGACGCGATCATCGCCGGGAGGTTCGACGAACTTCGCGACGACGTGCTGGGCCGGTACTACCGATCCTGATCCGGGCGTGCGAGGACGCGGGGGAAAACGAAAAATTGAAAGACCGAAAGCCGCAGCCTCTGTGGTCTGTCGGAAAGAATCCGCCCGAAAGCGGGGTCCGCGCCCTCGCCGAAAGTGAATCGCACTCCGGGTGTCAGCGCAAGTTCCGCAGCCGCACCAGCGACACCAGATCCAGTTCGTCGTAGAGGATCCGTGGCGGCAGAAGACGGAAACCCCGGACGCCCGGCCGCCCCGTGGCCGCCTGTGCGATCTTGCGCGCGATCCGGAAATCCAGGTCCTTGAGGACGCCGCGATCAGTGGTGGCGTCCAACAGGGCGGTCAGTCCGGGCACGGCAAAGGCACTCCCGACGTCCAGCATCACATTGGTGACATTGACCAGATGGCGCGCCCTTTCGGTCACCGGCAGCGGCCAGGCCGCCGCCGCGGCACCGTCGATGCGGCCCGTGACGCGTCCCATGAAGCGTCGCAACCGATGTGGCCCCACGGTGATGGCACCGGCATGACTGACCGACAGTCCGAGGCAGTCGACGCGGTTGCCACCTCGGTAGGCGGAATCCTCATCCGATGGCATACCCGTGGCGCTCAGTGCGGTCCGGCGTTCCTTCTCCGTTTTGCGCCGGACACCGAGTGGGCCGAGTTCGGAATCTATCCGGGCGCCGGCTTCGTGCATTGCCGAAAGGTCGGGATGGGCGATCAGGAAATCGTCGTTGTAGCGGGCGTAGAAGATGCCTTCTATCTCCTGGATCGCCCGGTCCATCGGTAGCACCGCCAGGTTCGAGACCACCGGGACAATCGGAGTGCCCATCGGGACGCCCTGCAGGCGGGTGAATTCCGCACCCTCGGCATCCCGGACGACCGGCCGGATCAGAGCCGTGATCAAACTCCACGTGTGGTCGGAGATCCCGCCGGCGGGGCTGCCCAGCGCCGCGACATCCCGAAGGATGGGCCATAGTGCCGCAGCGGGTCCGACCGGCAGGCCGTCTCCGTAGTGATCGAAGTCCGACTGCAGCACGTACAACGGTGGACCGCCTGTGCCGACCCGCGCGCGGTGGCGGCGGACGAACGCACCGAGCGCACGCATGGCCGAGTTGTTGGTCAGCCCGGGAAGATAGGAGTACACACCTGGTAGGCCATAGCAGCGGGCGTTACGCGAAAGCAGTTGGTACAGAACCGAACCAACGACATGGTCGGTGAAATCCGGCATATGCGCCGCGCGAGTCTTATCTTTGCTTTCCAGGGACCAGAGGTCGACCGGTCGCGGCCGGTAATCCCCCGCGGCAACGCTGCGGGCGAGGGACCGGGCCAGGCTGCGCCGTTTGGTGGCGGTGTCGAAGTAGGTGACCCCCTCGCGGACGTCGGCGTAGGCAAGGCCGCGCTGCTGCCGCTTGGTGAAGATTCCCAGAATGGCGTCTTCGTATGTTCCGGGGTCTGCCAGACACCGGTCGATGTCGACGGGCTCAACCACGGACGCCATCCTCTGCCACGGCGTCGAGCTGCCATGCCCGCACGGTGGCCCGCCAGGTCTTCAACGACGACGGGTCGGGATCGGCCGGCAGGACGAAGAGCAACCGCAACGTTGCACCCTGGTACAGCGGCGTAAGCCAACGGCCCGACAGTAAAACCGTGTCGGCGCCGTCTTCCAGGCTGGCCACGGCCGTCGGTAGCGCGGTGGCCAGCAGGGTGGGATCAAGGTTTCGCATCGCGGCGCAGCCCTCGAGGGTTTCGGTGTCGAACACGACGCCGTCAGCGAAAAGCCTTCGGAACTCGTCTCGGAGGCCGTCGAGGTCGGACGGGGCCCCCGTTGCGTCATCACGTGCCGGGAGCCAGTCGCGTATGCACTCGAGAGCAGCACGACCATCTGGCTCGGCCGCGGCCATGCACCCGCCGCGGGTGGCAGCACCGCCGGTCTTTGCCTGGATTTCCAGATGCAGCTGCCGGCCGCCCGCGCAGTCCGCGGAACGCCCGTAGTAGAGGAGTTTTGTCGCCGACCTATAGGCGAAATAACCCTTGCCGTTGAGGCTTTCGCGCATCGCGGCTACAGCGGCAGCCTTCTGTTTCGGAGTGACGGACTCTGGGATGGTGACTGTTCCGGCGACCGCCGGTCCGGGTTCGCCTGCCAGTGAGCGGATCCAATCCCGCAGCGGGATCAGGACCGGCAGCGCCGGATCCCGGCGGTCCCGAAGATGCTGCACATTGATCAGGACCAGCAGTTGGACGATCATCGCGGCGGTGATCTGAACGAGATCCCCGGCCGGATTGGGATTGCGCCACACCAGCCACAGCAGTACGGCCAACAGCGCGAACGTCGCGATATGTGTTCGGAAGCGGCCTTCGGCGAACAGGCGCATCTGGTAGACGCCGATCAGGCTACGGGCCACAAACATCGGGATCAGCGCCAGCAGAAAGCTGATCGGCACGTCGCGGAGCACGAGTGTGCCCAGTGCGGCGGCCAGCACCCAGAAGAACACCGAAACCGCGGGGGCCGCCCATAGCAGGGCGCGGAAGAACACCAATTGGAGATCACGGATCGCCGGCATGGTGCGCATTCGTACGAGATCGAAGTAGAAGATCGCCGCGCTCTCGTAGGTGCCCCGGAACAGTGGCAGGATCAAATAGAAGAACTGGAACGCGTCGATGCGCTGCCAACTGGTGAGCCCGGCGGTGAGGTCGAAGGTCCGGGTATTCGTGCCGTAGAACCCGACCAGAGCGAGCACCAGGATCGCGTCCAACCGCAGACTCAACCCCGACAGCGTCGTTTGCACACCCAGTCGCAGCGGGATCGAGGGAAGATGCCGCCAGAAGCGAAGGTCCCCCGGCCGCCATCGCGGATGCAGACCCATCAGGCGGTACACCTCAAGGCAGTAGTGCACGGTGATCCCGATGGCGAGCGCATTGCAGGCGATGATCGCAATGATGATGGCGGCGGTGGGGTAGTAGTAGAAGCCGAGTGCCAGGATCGCCAGTTGCACACCCGTTGGGAGGAACATCGACCACGCCGGTTTGTAGACCCGCCGGGTGGCAAAGATCCCGGAATGCAGCACCCGCACCGGGAGGTCGATGGCGAATTCGACGATGATGAGGAACGCATAGATCCGCGCGACGGGGTCGGTGTCGGTCTGATTGCGCACCAGCAGGACAACGGCGCCGGCGGCGGTGGTGATGACCGCCAGAAGCACAGCGAGGACCAGCCAGCGGCCGATCTCGTTCTCGGAGGCGTCGCGCTGTCCCGCCCGGGCGAACGCCCTCACCCGCTCCCGCAGGATCTCAAGCAATCCCCACCAACCGCCGGATACGAACAGGCTCCCGGCCCGCAGCATCATCACGGTGTAGGCCGCCACCCCGCCCAGGCTGGCGAGCAGGATGAAGAACTCCGCGACATGGACGGCGAATCGCACCGTGGCGATCAGCAGTGGGTACCGCAGCCGGTAGCGCAGATACCCGAAGATCCGGCCGGTCAGAAGGCTCGGATAAAGCGTGACCGGCGGGGTGTTCGTAAGCGCCGCGTGTTCGAACCAGCGGTCGACGTCGTTCACTCGTTCAGACCTTATCTGCTGGCCTGCCAGTCCACTTGGCTGTTGAATAAGCCAGCATGAAGCGAGGCGACGCGACCGTGATCTCCGTGACCGCCGCTCTGGCGGTGGTCGTCGTCGCGGCCGTCGCCTTCAGTGTGCTTGTCCTGGACCGTGAACCGCGGCCCTCGGATTCCGCCACGGCCAGCAATTCCAGCCTGCTTGTCGTGACCTGGGCCCCCAGTCTGTGCAAGGTGGAGCCCTCCAACTCCGGGTGCCGGTCGGGGCACGTCGGCTCTCTGGGAAAGACATTTGTTCTGCATGGGCTGTGGCCGCAGCCGTCCACCGAGCAGTACTGCAACGTGCCGAAGCAGACTCCCGATCGCGATCGCAAGCCCGTGCCGCTGCCGCCGGACCTGCAGGCGAGCCTGAAATCGCTGATGTCCGATTCCTCACTCATGACGACCCACGAGTGGTACGCGCACGGCACCTGTTCGGGGGTCACCCCGCCGGAGTACTTCGGTATCGCGGCTGCGCTGGCCGAACAGGCCGGCGAGGTGCTCGATCCGATCTTCACGCAGACTGCAGGCCAGCGGGTGTCATCAGTTTCGGTGCGCGAGCGATTCGATGCGCAATTCGGTGCCGGAGCCGGCAAGCGGGTCGGACTCACCTGCCGGGATGCATCGGGGATGGGCAGCATCATGTACGAGGTGCGGCTGTCGCTTCCGCCGGTCGCGCAACTTCAGCAGGGCCGGCCGTCGCTGGCGGAGGTGCTTGCCAAGGGTCCGACTGTGCCGGTGGGGTGCGGGCAGGCTCGGGTTCCCTGATCAGCAGGCAGACTGGCTAGATGACCACCGCCCCGCAGGACCTGCTGCTGCAACTGCTCGAGCCCGCCCGCCGGGCCAACCCGTATCCGGTGTACCGGCAGTTACGCGAGCAGGGCCCGCTTCAGCTGCCAGAGTCGAACCTGACGGTGTTCGCCAGCTTCACCGACTGCGACGCGGTGCTGCGCCACCCCTCCTCGTGCAGTGATCGGCTCAAGTCGACCTCCGCGCAGCGCGCCATCGCGGCCGGCGAGCCGGCCCGGCCGTTCGGCGTTCCCGGATTCCTGTTTCTCGACCCACCCGATCACACCCGGCTGCGTAGGTTGGTCAGCAAGGCGTTCTCGCCCAAGGTCGTGAAATCACTCGAGCCCGATATCGCCGCCATGGTCGATGGGCTGCTCGATGAGGTGGAGGAGGCGGGCCGGTTCGAGGCGATCGCCGACCTCGCCCACCCATTGCCCGTCGCAGTGATCTGCCGGCTGCTCGGCGTGCCCCTCGAGGACGAAGCACAGTTCAGCGCCGCCTCGACTCTGTTGGCGCAGGGCCTGGACCCCTTCATCGCATTCACCGGTCAGACGCAGGGGATGGAGGAACGGCTGGAGGCCGGGCTGTGGCTGCGGGGGTATCTGCGCGAGTTGCTCGCGCAGCGTCGGGCGCAACCCGCCGATGATCTGATGTCCGGCCTGATCGCCGTCGAGGAGAGCGGTGAGCAGCTCACCGAGGAGGACATCGTCGCGACCTGCAACCTGCTGCTGGTGGCCGGCCACGAGACGACGGTGAACCTCATTGCCAACGCGATGCTGGCGATGCTGCGCCACCCGCAGCAGTGGACAGCGCTGAGCCGCGACGCCGGACGCGCGCCGGCGATCATCGAGGAGACCCTGCGCTACGACCCGCCGGTGCAACTCGTCGGGCGGGTGGCCGGAGACGACATGGCGATCAACGGCGTCGACATTCCCAGGGGCGACACCATGATGCTGTTACTGGCGGCCGCCCATCGCGACCCGGCGGTGATCGAACGTCCCGACGAGTTCGACCCCGGTCGCTCTGCGGTCCGCCACCTGGCGTTCGGTCTGGGACCGCACTTCTGTCTGGGCGCACCTCTTGCCCGGCTGGAGGCGGCCGCCGCACTGACGGCATTGACCACACGTTTCCCGGACGCGCGACTGGCGGCCGAACCGGTCTACAAGCCGCATGTCACCCTCCGCGGTATGGCCGGCCTCGACGTCGCCCTCTCCTGAACCGTCCTAGGGCGGCGGGGGCGGCGGGGGCGGCGGAGGTGGTAGCAGTGGCTCCGGCGGAGGCGGCGGGGGCAACGGCTGCGGCGGCGGGGGCGGCGGCTCGGAGGCAGGCGGGGGCGGCGGCTCCGGCGCGAATGGTGGCGGCGGAGGAGGCATCACCGGAATCGTGATCGGCGGCAACCCCGGAATCGTGATGACATTGAATTCCGGTGGCGGCGGCGGTGCGTCCGGCGGAGGCGGCGGCGGAGGCCCCGACACGTAGTCGTCGTCACGGGGCGGCGGTGCGGTGTAGACCGGCACCGGGGCAAGACCGGAGCTGGTGTTGATGGTGATGACGGCGCCCGGGAAGGCCGATCCGGCCGGGGTGGTGCCCACGACGACGCCGCGGGCGGAATAGCTGTTGATCGGTGTCGGTTGGTCGGCCACCTGAAAGCCGGCAGCTTTGATGCGCTTCTTGGCGGCGTCGAGATTGAGTCCGACCACACTGGGCACCGCGCTGCCCGGCGCTCCGTTGACATAGCGCCGATCAGTCGGCGGCAGAGTCACCGGCCCGAATCTGGTGGCGATCGGGTTCATCGCGAGAAACCAGGTCTGCGCCGGCGAGGTGCCGCCGTAGAGGTTTCCGGCGCCGCCGCACTTGCGCAGTGGGAAGGCGCACAGCGCAGCCGGTTTCGGTGAGTCGTCGAAGATGTAGCTGGCTGCCGCCAACTGATTGGTGTAGCCCAGGAATGCCGACGAACGATGGGATTCGGTGGTTCCGGTCTTGCCTGCCATCGGCAGCCCCCACCCCGCCGAGCCGGCCGCGGCGGCGCCGGTTCCCGTGGTGGTGTCCTTGGCCAGTGCGTTGGTGAGCGTATTGGCCAGACCTTCAGGCACGACCTGTTCACATGCCTGGGTCGCGAGGGCGACCTGCTGTCCGCGGCGGTCGAAGATCTTGTCGATCGGGGTCGGCGGGCACCAGCGCCCACCCGATGCGAGGGTGGCCGCGACATTCGACAACTCCAGTGCGTTGACTTCGAACGGTCCGAGCGTAAACGAGCCGATGTTCTGTCGTTTGATGAAATCAGCCAGGCTCTCGTCGCTCTTCGGTTGGTACTCGCGGGCGCTGCCAGGCTCGGCGTAGGACCGCAGGCCCAACTTCACCGCCATGTCCACCGTCCTGCCGACGCCGACCTCGGCGATGAGCTTGGCGAAGGCGGTGTTGGGAGAAAGGGCCAGTGCATCGGTCATCGACAGCGGGCTGCGGTATCCGCTGGCGTTCTTCACGCACCACGTCTTGGGCGGGCAACCGGGGGTGTTGCTCTCCCCCAGGCCCGCGCCGGCGAAGGTGGGCGGGACGTCGAGCATGGCGTTGATCCCCATGCCCATCTC
>JAIOQK010000109.1 GCA_021413425.1 Mycobacterium sp. | reverse complement strand
TTCGTGATGGGCCGCATCGACGACGTCATCAACGTCGCCGGACACCGTCTGTCCACCGGTGCGATCGAGGCGGTACTGGCCAGCCATCCCGCGGTGGCCGAGTGCGCGGTGATCGGCGTCGCCGACGAGGTCAAGGGTCAGGTGCCGCGCGGCCTCGTGGTCATCAAGGCCGGCGCCACCGGCGACGGGTTGCCCGAGCAACTGGTGACCCTGGTGCGCGAGGAGATCGGGGCGCTGGCCTGCCTGAGTCAGGTCGACGTGGTGCCGGCACTGCCCAAGACCCGCTCCGGCAAGATTCTGCGCAAGACGATGCGGGGCATCGCCGGCGGCCGCGACGAGCCGATTCCCTCCACCATCGAGGATGTCGGCGTGCTGGACGCGCTTCGTCCGATCCTGTGGAGCCCACCCCTGCCCAGGTGACGCGCCTCATTCGGGAACAACCTCGGCCGGCGTCTTGTCCGGACGCAGCCCGCGCCAACTCGGGTGGCGCAGCCTGCCGTCGCCGGTCCGCTCGCCGTAACGGACCTCCCCGACGAGATCCGGCCGCACGAACGTGACGGCCTTGAGTTCGGAGGGCGGCAGCGGCGGATCGAACGGCGAGGCGTCGGTGCGCAACGGGGTGAGGACTGTCTTCAGGTGCGCCAGGTCCTTGTCGGTGAACCCGGTGCCGACGCGGCCGACGAACTCCAGCCCGGCCTGCCCCGGGATGCCGACCAGCAGCGCGCCGATGCCGGAGGACCGTCCGCCCTCCCCGCGGCGCCAGCCGCCGATCACCACCTCCTGGGTGTTCCAGTTCTTATCCTTGATCCACGCCGCGGATCGGCGCCCGGGTTGATAGGTGGAGTCCCACTTCTTGGCGATGACTCCCTCCCACTTGCGAGTGCGCGAATAGGCCAGCGCACCGGGTCCGTCGGCGTCGATCAGCGCGGGCACGATGAGACCGGTTCCTGCCGACAGTGTTTCAAGCACCCGTCGGCGGTCCCGGTACTTCGCTCGTATCAGCGAACGGCCGTCCAGGCGCAGGATGTCGAAGGCCCAGAACTCGATGCGGGTGGCCCGGGCGCGGTTCTGCATCTCGCTGAAGCTGGGCACACCGTTGGCGTCGAGGGCCACCACTTCGCCGTCGAGGATCACCTGATGCTCAGCGAGGTCGGCAACCAGCGACTGCAGCGACGGGTATTCACCGGTGACATCGCGGCCGTTGCGGGATTGCAGTCGCAGCCGACCGTGATCGATTTCCACCAGCATCCGGTAGCCGTCGTACTTGCCCTCGAAGGCCCACTGCCCGCTGGTCAGCGTGTCCACCGACCCGTGGGTGGCCAGCATTGGCGCGAAGTCCTGGACATGCGCGCCGGGTTGGTCCTTCATCCGGTGCGCGAGCCACTGGTCACCCGAGGTCTGGATCAGCGCGTAGCGCCCGCAGATCCGCCGACCGGCCAGATCCACGATCACCTCACCGTCCTTGTCGCCGTCGACGCGCCACTTCTCGGCGGTGTAGGTGCCCGAGTCCCAGATGCTGACCGTGCCGCCGCCGTACTCGCCCTTGGGGATGGCGCCCTCGAAGGTGGCGTACTCCAGTGGGTGGTCCTCGGTGCGCACGGCGAGGTGATTGCCCGCGGTGGTGTCCGGCAGGTTCTTGGGCACCGCCCAGGACACCAGCACCCCGCCGCGTTCGAGCCGGAAGTCGTAGTGCAACCGGCGGGCGTGGTGCTCCTGGATGACGAAGCGGTCGTCGTTGCCGAATGCCGGGGTCGCCGACGGGACGGGTTCGGGTGTCTTGGCGGCGTCGCGCCTGCGCCGATAGGTGGTCAGCCGATCTGTGGCACGCGCGGGTGCCTTGCCGTCGAGCCCGGCCAGCAGGTCGCCGTATTCGGCCACCCGCGCCAGCACCTCGTCGTAGCGCAGTTGCCGCAGGTCCGGTTCGGCGATCTCCTCCCAGGTGCGCGGGGCGGCGACGGTGGGGCTTGGGCGTCCGCGCAACGAGTAGGGGGCGATGGTGGTCTTGGCGGCGCTGTTCTGGCTCCAGTCCACAAAGACCTTGCCCGCCCGCAGACTTCGCGTCATCGTCGCGGTCACCAGATCCGGCATGGCCTTCTCCAGTTGCCGGGCCACCTGCTGTGCCACCGTAGTCGCGCCTGAGCTGCTGATCGGGTCGGCCAGTCGCGCGTAGAGATGCAGACCCTTGCTTCCGCTGGTCAGTGGATACAGCGTCAGCCCGATGTCGGCCATGATCTCGCGCACGGCGCGGGCGACCTCGCACAGGTGGCCCATGGTCACGCCCTCACCGGGGTCGAGGTCGAAGACCAGACGGTCGGCGGGGCCGGGCGTGCCGTCGGCGGTGAACCGCCACTGCGGCACATGCACCTCCAGTGCGGCCTGCTGGGCGATCCACGCCAGACCGGTCGGGGTGTCGATGATGGGGTAGACGGTGGCCCCGGAACGATGCTGCAACGTTCCGCGGTCCAGCCAGGCCGGCGCGGACTTGGCGAGTTTCTTCTCGAAGAACGCCGGCGCCTCGACCCCGTTGGGCCAGCGCTTGCGGGTCGCCGGCCGCCCGGCGATATGCGGCAGCATCACCTCGGCGATAGCGGTGTAGTACCGGAAGACCTCCGACTTGGGCGTCCCGGTCTCCGGGTAGAGCACCTTGTCGGGGTTGGTCAGCCGCACCAGCGGTCCGTCGGTCGCGCCGGGGGGCCACACGTCGATCACCACATGACGGTATTACCCGGTGCTCCTTCACATTGTTACGCTGGGTCGATGACGCGGTTGCTGGCGGCGCTGGTGTTCGTCTCGTTCGCCGCAGCACCGACGGCCGCTGCCGATCCCAATGACCTTGTTCCGGCCTGCGAAGGTCAGGTGGCGGCACCGGGCGAGTGCACACCGCAACCATCCGCCATCATCCCGGGCGGATTCGACTTCGTCCCGGGCGCCTTCCCCGGCGCAAACCCCAACCTCCCCACGGGTCCCACGCCCCGCAACTTTCCCGTGGTCCTCGGCCTGGGCGTGACGCCGTTCAACGTGCCGTCCAACCTTCCCCTCGGACCCACCCCGCCGAGCGGGTTCCCCTTCGGCTGAGCGAACCGCGTCAACCGGGCGTCGCTGGGCATACTGAACTATGCGGTCCATCTGGAAGGGCTCGGTCGCCTTCGGTCTGGTCAACGTCCCGGTGAAGGTCTACAGCGCCACCGAGGACCACGATCTGAAGTTCCACCAGGTGCACGCCAAGGACAACGGCCGGATCAAATACAGGCGGGTGTGCGAGGAGTGCGGCGAGGTGGTCGAGTATCGCGACATCGCCAGGGCCTACGAGGCCGACAACGGTCAGACGGTGGTCATCACCGACGAGGACATCGCCACCCTGCCCGAAGAACGCAGCCATGAGATCGAGGTGCTGGAGTTCGTTCCCGCCGCCGATATCGATCCGCTGATGTACGACCGCAGCTATTTCCTGGAGCCGGACGGTAAATCGTCGAAATCCTATGTGCTGCTTGCCAAAGCGCTCGCCGAGACCGATCGGGTGGCGATCGTCCACTTCGCACTGCGGAACAAGACCCGGCTGGCGGCGCTGCGGGTCAAGGACTTCTCTTCGTCCCACGGGCCGCGCAACGTCATGGTGGTGCACACCCTGCTGTGGCCCGATGAGATCCGCGATCCCGACTTCCCCAGCCTCGACGCAGCGGTGGATGTGCGCGCCCCGGAATTGAAGATGGCCGGGCAGGTGGTCGAGTCGATGGCCTCTGACTTCCGGCCCGAGGAGTTCACCGACACCTACCAGGAGCAGTTGCGCGAACTGGTCGAGGCCAAACTGGCCGGCGGGGAGGCGTTCGCCACCGCCGAGGCACCGGCCCGCCTCGATGACACCGACGACGTATCGGATCTGCTGGCGAAATTGGAGGCCAGCGTGCGCCGCCGTCGCGAGGCGGCCGACGACGCGGCCCCGACGGCGACGACCGCGGCGAAGGCGCCGGCCAAGAAAGCCGCGGCCCGCAAGACCGCACCCCGTAAGGCCGCCGCCAAAAAGTAGAACGTGTTACAAAAACGTCTCTGATTCCGTGCGCTGCCCCGCTCATCGCTTGTTACGGTGCGATGGGACTAGGGAAGAGAGCGTCAGTGATCCTCGACAAATTTCGGCTGGATGGACAAGTAGCCGTAGTGACCGGCGCCGGCCGCGGCCTCGGGGCGGCCATCGCGGTGGCATTCGCCGAAGTGGGCGCCGACGTCGTCATCGCCTCGCGCACCCAATCCGAACTCGACGAGGTCGCCGCCCAGGTGAAGGCGGCCGGGCGGCGCGCGCACGTCGTCGTCGCCGATCTCGCCCAACCCGACTCCACCGCGCAGTTGGCGGCCCAGGCCGTCGAGGCGTTCGGCAGGCTCGACATCGTCGTCAACAACGTCGGCGGCAGCATGCCCAACGCGCTGATGACCACCAGCGTCAAGGAGATGCGCGACGCGTTCACCTTCAACGTGCTGACCGCCCACGCACTCACGGTGGCCGCCGTCCCGCTGATGCTGGAGCACTCCGGCGGCGGCAACATCATTAACATCACCTCGACCATGGGCCGCACGGCCGGCCGCGGCTTCGCGGCCTACAGCACCGCCAAGGCCGCGCTGGCGCAGTACACCCGACTGACTGCGCTGGACCTGTGCCCACGGATCCGGGTCAACGCCATCGCACCCGGCTCGATCATGACCTCCGCGCTGGAGGTCGTCGCCTCCAACGACGCGCTGCGCGACCCGATGGAGAAGGCCACCCCGCTGCGCCGCCTCGGCGACCCGCTCGATATCGCCGCCGCCGCCGTCTATCTGGCCTCGCCGGCGGGCAGCTTCCTCACCGGCAAGACACTCGAGGTCGATGGCGGGCTGCTGGTTCCCAACCTCGATCTCCCCATCCCCGATCTGTAAGACCCACGATCTGCAAACCCGACCCAAGGAGTCGCATGCCCATCCGCGTCGCACAGGTAGGAACCGGAAACGTCGGCGGTCACGCGCTGAAGGCGTTGATCACCAACCCCGACTACGAGCTCACGGCGGTGTGGGTGTCCTCGGCGGCCAAAGCCGGCAAGGACGCCGCGGAGCTCATCGGCCTGGACACCCGCACGGGCATCATCGCCACCAACGATCTGGACGCGGTGCTGGCCACCAAACCGGACTGCGTGGTCTACACCGCGATGGCCGACAACCGTTTGGTGGAGGCGTTGGAGGATTACCGGCGGATCCTGTCCGCCGGGGTGAACGTGGTAGGCAGCGGCCCGGTGTTCCTGCAGTGGCCGTGGCAGGTGATCCCCGACGAGATGATCAAACCGATCGAAGATGCTGCCCGCGAGGGCAAGTCGAGCATCTTCGTCAACGGCATCGACCCCGGTTTCGCCAATGACCTGATACCACTTGCACTGATGGGAACCTGCCAGAGCATCGAGCAGGTGCGCTGCATGGAGATCATCAACTACGACACCTACGACAGCGCTACGGT
>JAIOQK010000108.1 GCA_021413425.1 Mycobacterium sp. | reverse complement strand
CGTGGAACTACCCGAGACCTTGCGCGCGACCAGTGATTTCGCTGAGGCCGCGCACTGTGCGGACGTCATCGTGATGGGGGTGCCCTCGCACGGGTTCCGCGGCGTGCTGGAGCAGCTCGCCGTGGAGCTGCGGCCGTGGGTCCCAGTGGTCAGCCTGGTCAAGGGCCTCGAACAGGGCACCAACATGCGGATGAGCCAGATCGTCGAGGAGGTGCTGCCCGGCCACCCGGCCGGGATCCTGGCCGGACCCAACATCGCCAAGGAGGTCGCCGAGGGCTACGCCGCGGCGGCCGTGCTGGCCATGCCCGACCGCAACCTGGCGGCCAACCTGGCCAGCATGTTCCGCACCAAGCGCTTCCGCACCTACACCACCGACGACGTCGCCGGTGTCGAGATCGCCGGCGCGCTGAAGAACGTCTACGCGATCGCCACCGGGATGGGCTACGCGATGGGTATCGGGGAGAACACCCGCGCTATGGTGATGACCCGCGCGGTCCGCGAGATGTCCAAGCTGGGCGAGGCCATCGGCGGCCAGCGCGACACCTTCTCCGGTCTGGCCGGCATGGGCGATCTGATCGTCACCTGCACCTCCAAGCGCAGCCGCAACCGCCACGTCGGCGAGGAACTGGGCTCGGGCAAGCCGATCGCGGAGATCATCGCGGGCATGAACCAGGTGGCCGAGGGCGTCAAGGCCGCCAGCGTGATCATGGAGTTCGCCGAGAAGTACGGCATCAGCATGCCGATCGCCCGCGAGGTGGACGCGGTGATCAACCACGGCTCCACCGTCGAGCAGGCCTACAACGGTCTGATGGCCGAGAAGCCCGGCCACGAGGTCGACGGGACGCGGTTCTAGCCGCCGGGGCGACGATGCGGGCGCTTGCGCCCGAGGAGGAGCCCGGCAATCAGCCCGGCGGCAACCATGGCAACGGCGGGTTGGTGCCCTCCGGACGATCCAGCAGTGGGCTGAACTCGTCGATGAAAGTGCCCGCCGGGCTGATCATGAAGCCCACCTGGTCGCGGCTGTTGACGCAGGCCACCACGCCGGCGCCGTCCACCCCGCAGCTGATCTCCCGAAAGCTCAGCCGGGTGTTGGCAGGCAGCGCCTTCACCTCACCGGCCGAGGAGAACAGCGGCCGGTCGGTGGTCGAGAACACCGGCGCCCCGGCGGGCCCGGCGCTGATGAGATTGGCGCCGTCCGGTGCGCCGGGCAGCGGACCGCTGCAGCCGTAGCTGGCGTCCTGCTTATTGATCACACAGGTGAGCCCGCCCGGACCGGAGAAGGCGTACCAGTTGCCGGCCATGACGGTGTAGTCGACCGGACTGATGGGTGTGAAGGAGGTCACATTCGGCATCGGTGGCTGTGGCGGCGGGTCCGGTTGTGCCCACGCGAGAGTCGGTATCGCCGTAGCAGCAGCAACAAGCGCCACACCAGTTGACATCAGACGCCGACGGAACATCACATAACGGTACCAACCACGGCGAATTGGGGCCCCTGCGTTCGAATTGACGCGATATGGCCTAAACTAAGATCATCCTGCAGAAAGCCTGAGAAACCTCCGATTTAGGTGTCCACGATGGAACGGCGTATCACCCCCCTAGCACGCGCAGGCGTGACGGCGGTGGTTGCTGCCACCGGGCTGATGATGCTCGCCTCCACCGGTCAGACCCCCTCTGGTTTCGTCCCGGCCGCCCTCGGTGGGCCGCTGGGCCTGTTCGACGGCCCCGCCGACAGCATGAGTGATGTGCTGTCCATCGGTGACGGCGCCGTCGACGCCAACGACCTGGCCGCCCTGCTGAAGACCACCGGCCCGTCAGCGGTGCCGGCCGGTCCGCTACAGGCGGCGTCCCCCCCGACCGCGGCCAATGCCGCCGCGCTCGCTCTGTTGCCGCCGGCGATCGAGCCGGCCAGTGCACCCACTGCCAAGCAGTCCCTGGACCTCAAGCCGGTTCTGGACGGCCAGGGCCAGGTGGACTGCAGTAAGGCGATCAGCTGCGTCGTGGATCCGTCCACCAACACCACGACGGTGACCTTCGCCGATGGTGTGGTCGCGGTGGTGCAGAAGATCAACGATCTGACGCTGGTCGCATACAAGACCCTGGGTGATGTCTTCGAAGGCATTATCCCGCAAGGCCTTCCGGCGTTGCCCGCTGCGGTGGTTCCCACGCCGGCGATCTCCGCGGGACCGGCGACGGTTCCCGATCTGCAGCCCGCTCCCACGCTCTCGGCCCGCCCGAACACCCAGTCCCCGGATACCAAATCCGGGCCGACGGTGGAGACCGGACCGGTTGCGCCGTCCGCTCCGTCCGCCCCGGATCTCAGTGCCAGCGATGTGCGTCCGACGCTGACGATCTCCAAGCCACCGGTGGACTTCGATGCACCGTCCACCGGTGGCGGTTCGGACG
The DNA here is from genome assembly GCA_021413425.1 of Mycobacterium sp. Lineage (GTDB taxonomy): Bacteria > Actinomycetota > Actinomycetes > Mycobacteriales > Mycobacteriaceae > Mycobacterium. The sequence continues at coordinate 3,601 of JAIOQK010000108.1, read as the reverse complement.
ACAACACCCCCGGATCCCCGGGCGGGGCCCTGGACACGGTCAAGGGCGCCGTCGATTCCGTGGTCGACGCGGTCAGCGACGCGGTGAAGTCGATCGCGCCGGGTGCAGCGGTCAATGAATCAGGCCCTGCCGACTCGCCGGCCGGCACGCCCGCCGAGTAGAAGTCTTCTCAGCGGATCCTGCAGGCGGCTAGTTGCCTGCCATCTTTTCCAACCGTGCGATGCGGTCTTCCATCGGCGGGTGCGTCGAGAACAGCTTGCTCATCCGCTCACCGGAGCGGAACGGACTGGCGATCATGAGGTGCGCCTGATCGGCGATCTGCGGAGCCGGCGGCAACGGGGCCTGCTCGACGCCGCCGCTGATCTTCCGCAGCGCCGAGGCCAGCGCCAGCGGGTCGCCGGAGAGTTGCGCACCGGACTCGTCGGCCTGGTACTCCCGTGACCGTGACACCGCCATCCGGATCACCGTCGCGGCCATCGGGGCGAGCAGCGAAACCAGCAGCAGCGCGAGCGGGTTGGCCCCACCCCCGCCGTTCTGGCGGTTGCCTCCGAACGCGCCGGCGAACATAGCCATCTGTGCCAGACCGGTGACCACCGAGGCCAAAGCGCCCGCCACACACGAGATCAGGATGTCGCGGTTGTAGACGTGGGAGAGTTCGTGGCCCAGCACGGCACGCAACTCACGTTCGCTGAGCAGGTCGAGAATTCCGGTGGTGCAGCACACCGCCGCGTTGCGCGGATTGCGGCCGGTGGCAAAAGCGTTCGGGTTGGCGGTGTCACTGATGTAGAGCCGCGGCATCGGCTGGTGGGCTGCGGTGGCCAGTTCTCGCACCATCGCGTAGATCTGCGGAGCCTGCACCTCGGTGATCGGCTGGGCCTTCATGGCCCGCAGCGCCAACTTGTCGCTGTTGAAGTACACGTAGATGTTCATGCCGACCGCCATCAGCACCGACAGCCAGAGGATGGAGCGGTTCTGAAACAGCGAGCCGAGGAATACGATCAGCGCCGACATGCCGACGAGCAGCACGAACGTCTTCATCCGGTTGGCGGTCGGGTGCCAGGTCATGTCTGTGAACCTCCTAGGAGCGGGTCTTCGGCAGAGTAACGCCTCGCGCGGTCCGTTGAGTTCCGCTTGAGGCTAACCGTGCCGGTTAACCGTGTAGTCCACCAGCGAAGCCAGCGCACGTCGGCCCGGCACGTCGGGCAGGCCCTGCAACTCCGCGCGGGCGGTGTCGGCGTACCGCTCGACCGTTGCCTTGGCCGCGGCGATACCGCCTGATTTGCGCAGCAGGCCCAGTGCCTCGGCCACCAGTGCGTCGTCCCCCACCGGCCCCCTGAGCAGTTCCCGCAACCGGTCGGCGTCCGGGCCGGTCTCGCGCAGCGCGTAGAGCACCGGCAGTGTGTGCACGCCCTCGCGCAGGTCGGTGCCGGGCAGCTTGCCGGACTCGTCGGGATCGCTGTCGATGTCGATGATGTCGTCGGAGATCTGGAACGCCGTTCCCACGATGCTGCCGAGCCGCGCGAGCTTCTCCACCTGCTCGTCGGAGGCGCCGGAGAAGGTGGCGCCGAGGCGTCCGGCGGCGGCGATCAGGCACGCCGTCTTCTCCCCCACCACCTTCAGGTAGTGCTCCACGGCATCGGTGTCCGCGGCGGTGCCCTTGGTCTCCCGCATCTGGCCCGTGACCAACAGGGCGAATGTCTCGGCGATGATGCGCACCGCATCCGGGCCCAGCTCGGCCACCAGCCGCGACGCCGTCGCGAACAGGTAGTCACCGGCGAGGATCGCAATGTTGTTGCCCCAGCGGGCATTCGCCGAGGGTCCGCCGTGGCGGACCTGCGCCTCGTCCATCACGTCGTCGTGGTAGAGCGTGGCGAGGTGAACCAGTTCGATCACCGCGCCGGCCACCGTCACCTGCGGGGAGTCCGGTTCGGGGCCGACGCTGGCGCTGAGCACGGTGAACAGCGGACGGAACCGCTTGCCGCCCGCCTCGAACAGGTGCAGCACGGCCTCGGTCATCAACTCGTCGCCGCCGCTGAGTTCGGCGGAGATCAGGTCTTCCATGCGGGCCACCGCGTCACGCGCGCTCTGAGCGAAGACCGGGTCGCCGAAGTCGACCCCCGCTACCACGCTGGCCGGTGTGCGCACCTTGCCAACATACTGGTAGCGGTGAGCACCATTTCCGCTGAGGTCGTTGTGGTCGGCGCCGGGCCATCGGGCTCGGCGGCCGCGGTGTGGGCGGCCCGCGCCGGGCATGAGGTGCTGGTGATCGACGCCGCGGAATTCCCCCGTGACAAGGCGTGCGGCGACGGCCTGACGCCGCGCGCGGTGGTCGAACTGCAGCGTCTGGGCCTGGGCGACTGGCTCGACGGCCGGATCCATCACCACGGACTGCGGCTGGCGGGTTTCGGGGCGCGCGTCGAGGTGCCCTGGAATTCGCCCTCCCTGCCGCCGGTGAGCTCGGCGGTGCCGCGCACCGAACTCGACGACCGCATCCGCAAGGCCGCCGAGGACGCCGGGGCCGGCATGCTGCTGGGCTGCAAATGCGTCGATGCGGTGCGCGATGCGAGTGGCCGGGTGTCGCAGCTGGTGCTCGCTGACGGCCGCCGGGTGAGCTGCCGCTGGCTGATCGTGGCCGACGGGGCACGTTCGCCGCTGGGCCGGGTGCTAGGCCGGCAGTGGCATCAGGACACCGTGTACGGGGTCGCGGCGCGGGGTTACCTTGCCTCGCCGCGGTCCTCGGAGCCGTGGATCTCCACCGACCTGGAACTGCGGTCGGTGCAGGGACAGGTGCTGCCCGGCTACGGCTGGATATTCCCGCTGGGCAACGGGGAGGTGAACATCGGCGTGGGCGCGCTGGCCACTGCGCGGCGGCCCGCCGATGTGGCCCTGCGGCCGCTGATCCGCCGCTACGCCGACCTCAAGGCCCCCGGGTGGGGCTTCGACGGCGCACCACGGGCGGTGTCCTCGGCGCTGCTGCCAATGGGGGCGGCGGTCTCGGGCGTGGCCGGCGCCAACTGGATGCTCGTCGGCGATGCGGCGGCCTGCGTCAACCCGCTCAACGGTGAGGGCATCGACTACGGCCTGGAGACCGGGCGGCTGGCCGCGGAGATGCTCGGTTCAGCCGATCTTCAGCGGGCGTGGCCGGCGCTGCTGCAGTCGCACTACGGGCTCGGCTTCTCCGTGGCGCGGCGGCTGGCACTGCTGCTGACGCTGCCGCGGTTCCTGCCGCTGACCGGGCCGGTGGCGATGCGTTCGGCGACGATCATGGGCGTCGCGGTGCGGGTGATGGGCAACCTGGTGACCGCCGACGACACCGACTGGGTGGCCCGGATGTGGCGCCGCGCCGGTGCCGGGTCGCGTCGGCTGGACCGGCGCAAGCCGTTCAGCTGACGGGCTTGACGGCGGCGTGCAGGGCGACGATGCCGCCGGTGAGGTTGCGCCAGCGCACCTGTGACCAGCCGGCCGCCTCGATGCGCCCGGCGAGTGCGGACTGATCGGGCCAGGCCCGGATGGACTCGGCGAGATATTCGTAGGCCTCGGGATTGCTCGACACCGCCCGGGCGACCCGCGGCAGTGCCCGCATCAGATACTCCTTGTAGAC
>JAIOQK010000102.1 GCA_021413425.1 Mycobacterium sp. | reverse complement strand
AGCGCCTCGGGGTGCTCCTCGGGAAAGCCGCCGGGCAGCACCAGTGCCGCCGCGGATTACGGCAGCGTGTAGGTGAGCGGATCGAATCTCACCGGGTGGGCTCCGGCGGCCCGCAACAATTCCTCATGCTCGGTGTAGCCGAAGGTGAAGGCCGCCCCGGCGGCCACCGCCACCACCGGGTTGCCTGCCACCGGTTCACCGACCGCGTCCTGCGGCGACCACGGATCCGACGTGACGCCGCAGCGCGCGAGTGCGGCCACCGCGGCGATGTCGATGTGGGCCGACGCCAGATCGGTCATCGCGGCCACCGCCGCGGTGGCCGCCCCGCCGTGTTCTTCGGCGGTGACCAGTCCGAGGTGCCGCGACGGGACGGCCAGGGCATCGCGGCGGGGCAGCGCGCCCAGCACGGGTACCCCGACGGCCTCGCACGCTGAACGCAGCACCTGCTCGTGCCGCGCCGATCCGACCCGATTGAGGATCACCCCGCCGATCCGCACGCCGGGACAGAACGTCGAAAAGCCCTGCAGCACAGCGGCGATGCTCTGGCTCTGGCCGCGGACATCGACCACCAGCAGCGCCGGGGCACCCAGCATCCGGGCCACCTGCGCGGTCGATCCGCGCGGTGGTGTGACGAACCGATCCTCGATCCGGCCGTCGAACAGGCCCATCACGCCCTCGATGACGGCGATGTCTGCTCCACGGCAGCCGTGGCCGTACAGCCCGGGGATCAGATCCTCACCGACGAGAACCGGATCGAGGTTGCGTCCGGGCCGGCCCGCGGCCAGTTCGTGATAGCCCGGGTCGATGAAGTCCGGGCCGACCTTGAACGGGGCGACCCGGTGCCCGGCGGCGCGCAGAGCGCCCATCAGACCTGTTGCGACGGTGGTCTTTCCGCTGCCCGAGGTCGGTGCGCCGATGATGACGGCGGGCACGGCGTTCACCATTCGAGGCTCACCATTCGAGACCACGCTGGCCCTTGCGGCCGGCGTCCATCGGGTGCTTGATCTTGGCCATCTCGGTGACCAGGTCGGCGGCGTCGAGAAGTTGCGGCGGCGCCTCGCGGCCGGTGATCACCACGTGCTGGCGGCCGGGCCGCCCGCGCAGCACCTCGACAACCTCGTCGACGTCGACCCAGCCCCAGCCGAGCGGATAGGTGAACTCGTCGAGCACGTAGAAGTCGTGTCGCTCGTCGGCCAGCCGGCGGGCGATCTCGGCCCAGCCCTCGGCGGCGACGGCGGCGTGATCGTCCTCGCTGCCGGGCTTGCGCGACCACGACCAGCCCGCGCCCATCTTGTGCCACTGCACCGGCCCGCCGATGCCGTGCTCGGTGTGCAGCCGACCGAGTTCGGCGAACGCGGACTCCTCACCCACCTTCCATTTCGCGCTCTTGACGAACTGGAACACCGCCACATTCAAGCCCGCGTTCCACGCCCGCAACGCCATCCCGAACGCGGCGGTGGACTTGCCCTTGCCGGCGCCGGTGTGCACCGCCAGGACCGGCCGATCCCGGCGCTGCCGGGTGGTCAACCCGTCGCCGGGAACGCTGGTGGGTCGGCCCTGCGGCATACCGACTCCTCTGTATCTCAGGCAACGTCGCGGACGACGTGCAATCTCAGGCGACGTCGCGGACGGCGTGCGCCAGGCTGTCCGCGCGCAACTGGGCCAGACGCAGTACCGGGGCGCGCAGGTACCCGGCCAACTCGGCGGCCAGTTCCAGCCGCACATATGACGTCTCGCAATCCACCACCACGGCGGAGGTGCCCTCGGCCGCCAGGAGCTGGGCGGCGATCCGGCTGCGGCCCAACGGGTCCGGACCACCGGTGGCCCGGCCGTCGGTGAGCACCACCACCAGTGGGCGGCGGGCGGAGTCCCTGGCCCGTTCGCGGACCACGACCTCGCGGGCGGCCAGCAGCCCTTCCGCCAGCGGTGTGGTGCCGCCGGTGTCGAAACGGCGCAGCCGCCGCGAGGCGATGTGCGCCGAGGTGGTGGGTGGCAGCAGCAGGCGCGCGCCATCGGCGCGGAAGGTGATCACCGCGACCTTGTCACGGCGCTGGTAGGCGTCTCGCAGCAGCGACAGCGCGGCACCGCTGACCGCCGACATCCGGTCGCTGGCGGCCATCGACCCGGATGCGTCGACCACGAAGATCACCAGGTTTCCCTCGCGACCGATCCGGGTGGCCCGGCGGATGTCGGTCACCTGCGGGCGCAATGCTCCGGGACCGGTGCTGTGGCCGGCGGCGGAGAGCAGGGTGGCGAACAGGTGAACACCGTGTCCGCGCTCCGGCGTGGGACTGGGGCCGACGACCGCGCCGACGGAGTTGCGCGCCGCCGACCGCCGGCCCACCGCGCCGTCGCCGATGCCGGGCACCGACAGCGCCCGAGTGCGAAACGGCGCGGCCGGCGGCGCGGAGGGGCGCGGGGCGCCGGGCGACTTCTGCTGGGGGGCGGCGGTTTTCGCAGCCGAGGCATTCGCCGATCCTGCTGAATCCACACCGCCGCCGGGGGGCTCGGGATCGGGTTCGCGGTCCGGCCCGGAATCACCGGGCCGCCCGGCGCGGTCCAGGGCCGCGTCAAGCTCACCGGGGTCGATGCCCGGGTCGTCGAACGGGTCGCGCCGGCGCCGGTGCGGCAGCGCCAGCTCCGCCGCCACCCGGATGTCCTGCTCGTCAACGGAAATCTCTCCCGTCGCTTCGCTCGCCCCGGCGGTCGCGCCTCGCCACGCGGCGTGGGCCACCGCGGTGCGCGCCAGCACCAGATCGGCGCGCATACCGTCGACGTCGAACGCCGCGCACAGCGCGGCGATCCGGTCCAACTCGGCGTCCGGGAGCATCACCGAGTCCACCACCGCCCGCGCGGCCGCGATCTGATCGGCCAGCGCA
>JAIOQK010000101.1 GCA_021413425.1 Mycobacterium sp. | reverse complement strand
TGACGGTCGGCAAGCCGCAGGTCGTGACCCGCACGATCGACGGCAAGCTGCACGAGCCGTTCGAGGCGATGACCATCGACTGCCCGGAGGAGTACGTGGGCGCGGTCACCCAGCTGATGGCCGCCCGCAAGGGCCGGATGGAAGAGATGGCCAACCACGCCGCCGGCTGGGTCCGGATGGACTTCATCGTCCCCAGCCGCGGGCTCATCGGCTTCCGCACCGACTTCCTGACGCTGACCCGCGGCACCGGCATCGCCAACGCGGTCTTCGACGGCTACCGGCCGTGGGCGGGGGAGATCCGTGCGCGACACAGCGGCTCGCTGGTCAGTGACCGCACCGGGTCGGTGACGCCGTTCGCCATGATCCAGCTCGCCGACCGTGGCCAGTTCTTCGTCGAGCCCGGAGACGACACCTACGAGGGCCAGGTCGTCGGGATCAATCCGCGCGCCGAGGACCTCGACGTCAACGTCACCCGGGAGAAGAAGCTGACCAACATGCGGCAGTCGACATCGGATGTGATGGAGACCATGGCCCGCCCGCTGGAGTTGGGACTCGAACAGGCCATGGAGTTCTGCGCCGAGGACGAATGCGTGGAGGTCACCCCCGAGATCGTGCGGGTTCGCAAGGTGGAACTCGACGCCACCACCCGCGGCCGCAACCGCTCGCGCGCCAAATCGGTCAAGGCGTGAGCGGCCCCGCCATCCGGCGGTCGATACCCTGAGGGGCGTGCTGAGGCGGCGGCAGGGTCTGCGATCCGCCGCCGCACTGTCTTCGGCGCTGCTGGTGGGCGGGTGCACCGTCGACCCGCCGCCGGCCCCGCAGAGCACCGAGACCTCCCAGACGTCGGCCCCGTCGGCCAATGTCGCGCAGATCATCGTTGCGATCGACTCGATCGGCCCCGGCTTCAACCCGCATCTGCTCTCCGATCAGTCTCCGGTCAACGCCGCGATCAGCGCGCTGGTGTTGCCGAGTTCGTTTCGGCCGGTGCCCGATCCGCTGTCGGCCACCGGGTCGCGCTGGGAGATGGACCCCACGCTGCTGGTCTCCGCCGAGGTCACCAGCGCCGACCCGTTCGTCGTGACCTACAAGATCCGGCCGGAGGCGGCGTGGACCGACAATGCGCCGATCGCCGCCGACGACTTCTGGTATCTGTGGCGGCAGATGGTCAGCCAACCCGGAGTGGTGGACCCGGCCGGCTATGACCTGATCACCGGGGTGCAGTCGGTCGACGGGGGCAAGACCGCGGTCGTGACCTTCGCCCAGCCCTATCCCGCCTGGCGCGAACTGTTCAACAACCTGCTGCCCGGGCACCTCGTCAAGGACGTGCCGGGCGGCTTCCCGGCCGGGCTGGCCCGTGCGCTGCCGGTCACCGGCGGGCGATTCCGGGTGGACACCATCGACCCGCAGCGCGACGAGATCCTGCTCGCGCGCAACGATCGCTTCTGGGGCGTTCCGGCCACACCCGATCAGGTCCTGTTCCGCCGCGCCGGGGCGCCGGCGGCGCTGGCCGACTCGATCCGCAACGGTGACACCCAGGTCGCCCAGGTGCACGGCGGTGCAGCCGCCTTCGCTCAACTCTCAGCCATCCCCGAGGTTCGCACGGGTCGGCTGATCACCCCGCGCACCATGGGGTTGACGCTGCGAGCCCAACTCCCGAAACTCTCGGATCCCCTTGTGCGCAAAGCGATCCTGGGACTACTCGACATCGAGCTACTGGCGACCGTCGGTGCCGGCAGCGAGAACTCGTTCACCCTGGATCAGGCCCTGGTGCACGCGCCCAGCGATCCGGGCTATCAACCCACCGCGCCGCAGCCGCTGGGAACCGAACGGGCGCTGGAGTTGTTCGCCGAGGCCGGCTACCAGGTGGACCGCACCGCGGTCGAGTCACCGATCCCGCCGCCGACCGGCTCGACGACCGCGCCACCGGAGGCGACCCGGGGCCGCATCAGCCGCGACGGCCAGACCTTCTCGCTGGTGATCGGTGCCGCCGCCAACGACCCGAACTCGGTGGCGGTCGCCAACACCGCCGCCGACCAGTTGCGCGGCGCCGGGATCGCCGCGACCGTGCTGGCGCTGGACCCGCCGGTGCTCTACGGCTCGGCACTGGCGACCAACCGGGTCGACGCCATCGTGGGCTGGCACGCTGCCGGTGGCGATCTGGCCACCTCGCTGGCGTCCCGTTTCGGGTGCCCCGCCCTTGAGGCCGCCCCGGTGCAGACCGTCCCGCCGGCTCCCACCCCGCAGAATCCCACTCCGCCGACCCCGGCCCCGAAGGGGCCTGCTTCCGGCCCCGGGCCGAGCACGACGGCCGCCGTGCCGCCTGAGGCCGCCCCACTGGTGCGGGCGCCGTCGAACCTCACCGGAATCTGCGACCGCAGCATCCAGCCGGCCATCGACGGGGCGCTCGACGGTTCCCGCGACGCCGAGGACGTCATCGCCTACGTCGAGTCGAGACTGTGGGCGATGGCCACGGTGCTGCCGATCATGCAGGACACCACCATCGTCGCGGCCGGCCCGAGTGTGCAGAACGTCAGTCTCACCGGGGCCGTACCGGTCGGCATCGTCGGCGATGCCGGCAACTGGGTGAAGAAGCCGCAGTGAGCGACACCCCCAGACTGCTGTTCGTCCACGCGCACCCCGACGACGAGACGATCAACAATGGCGTGACGATCGCGCGTTACACCGCCGCCGGTGCCGAGGTGACCGTGCTCACCTGCACCCTCGGCGAGGAGGGCGAGATCATCGGCGACAGCTGGGCCCAGCTGGGGGTCGTCGCCGCCGACCCACTCGGTGGCTACCGCATCGGTGAACTCACCGCCGCGCTGAACCACCTGGGGGTGGGCCGGCCGCGGTTTCTCGGCGGTGCCGGCCGGTGGCGCGACTCGGGTATGCCGGGCACGCCCGCGCGCCGGCGGACCGCGTTCGTCGCCGCCGGCGGCCCCGCCGTCGCTCAGATGGCCGACGTCATCGCCGAGCTGCGCCCCCATGTCGTGGTGACCTATGACCCCGGGGGCGGCTACGGACACCCCGACCACATCCAGGCCCACCGCGTCACCGTCGAGGCGCTCACCGCGGCCGCCGGCCGCTGGCGGGTGCCGAAGTTCTACTGGACCGTCGCCTCGTCGCGGGCGTTCCGCGAGGCGATCAACGCCTTGGAACCCGCTGATGTCTTGGCCGACTGGATCCGGCCGCCGGAAGGCTCCGTCGGATTCGCCGACGAGCAGATCACCGCGGTCATCGACGCACCGGAGCAGCTACCGGCCAAGGTCGCAGCCATCGAGGCGCATGCCACCCAGATGACGCTGGGGCCGACCGGTCGTGCGTTCACGCTGTCCAACAAGATGATCCTGCCGGTGCTCGGGCAGGAGCACTACGTGCTGGCCCAGGGCGACCCGGGAGCCCGCGATGACCGCGGCTGGGAGAGCGACCTGTTGGCCGGTCTCGACCTGCGATGAGCAGGGGTTTGCCGGGCGGGTGGTATTTTTTGCGGTCGTGAGTGGCCGTCCGACGATCTGTCTGAACATGATCGTCAAGAACGAGTCGCACATCGTCCACGAGCTGATCGATTCCG
>JAIOQK010000060.1 GCA_021413425.1 Mycobacterium sp. | reverse complement strand
GTCGGCTTCGAGTTCCCCCTGCTGGTCGTGATGCTCAACGTGGTCGGCATCCTCCCCTACGAGAAGCTCAAAGCCTGGCGGCGCGGCCTGATCTTCGGGGTGTTCGCCTTCGCCGCGATCGCCACGCCCGGATCGGATCCGTTCTCCATGCTGGCCCTCGGGCTGGCGTTGACCGTCCTGCTGGAGTTCGCCATCCAGATCGCCCGCCTGCACGACAAGCGCAAGGCCAAGCGGGCCGCCGCCGAGCCCGAGGTCGCCGACGACGAGGCCGCGCCGATCGAGCCGCCTGCCCCGGTGGCCGCCCCGACGGGGGGCGCCGACCATGACGACATCACCTGAGACACCGGCTGATTCACCGCCCGGGGCGGAGCCCGGCTCCGAACTGGCGACCTTCGCCGCGCAACTGAGCTTCCGGCTCGACCCGTTCCAGATCGAGTCGTGCCGGGCGCTGGAGCGCGGGCACGGGGTGCTGGTGTGCGCCCCGACCGGCGCCGGCAAGACCGTTGTCGGCGAGTTCGCGGTTCACCTGGCTCTGGCCGCCGGGCTCAAGTGCTTCTACACCACCCCGATCAAAGCGTTGAGCAACCAGAAGCACAGCGATCTGGTCCGCCGCTACGGCGCCGACCGCATCGGTCTGCTCACCGGGGACCAGTCGATCAACGGTGACGCGCCGGTGGTGGTGATGACCACCGAGGTGCTGCGCAATATGCTCTACGCCGGATCCGATGCACTGCAGGGCCTTTCGCACGTGGTGATGGACGAGGTCCACTTCCTCGCCGACCGGATGCGGGGTGCGGTGTGGGAGGAGGTGATCCTGCACCTGCCCGAGGAGGTGCGGTTGGTCAGCCTGTCCGCCACGGTCAGCAACGCCGAGGAGTTCGGCGGCTGGATCAAGACCGTTCGCGGTGACACCACGGTGGTGGTCGACGAGCACCGCCCGGTGCCGCTGTGGCAGCACGTGCTGGTCGGTAAAAGACTCTTCGACCTGTTCGACTACAGCTCCGATGTCGCCGCCGGCGCCGGCACCAGGCAGCATCGGGTCGACCCGGAGTTGATGCGGCATATCTCACATCGCCGGGAGGCCGACCGGTTGGCCGACTGGCAGCCTCGCCGCCGCGGTCCCCGCGGCGGCCGTCCGGGCGGCCCGGGCCTGTACCGGCCGCCGTCGCGGCCCGATGTCATCGCGACCCTCGACCGGGAGGGACTGCTGCCGGCGATCACCTTCATCTTCTCCCGCGCCGGCTGCGACGGCGCCGTGGCGCAGTGCCTGCGCAGCCCGTTGCGGCTCACCGATGAGTCCGAACGGGAGCGCATCGCCGAGGTGATCGACCGCCGCTGCGAGGATCTCGCCGACACCGACCTGGCCGTGCTCGACTACCACGAATGGCGGGAAGGCCTGCTGCGAGGCCTGGCCGCCCACCACGCCGGGATGCTGCCCACCTTCCGGCACACCGTCGAGGAGTTGTTCACCGCCGGCCTGGTCAAGGCGGTGTTCGCCACCGAGACTCTGGCCCTGGGCATCAACATGCCGGCCCGCACGGTGGTGCTGGAGAAGCTGGTCAAGTTCAACGGCGAACAGCACATGCCGCTGACGCCGGGGGAGTTCACCCAGTTGACCGGGCGGGCCGGGCGCCGGGGAATCGACGTGGAGGGCCACGCGGTGGTGCTCTGGCATCCGTCCGACGCCACCGCCGAGCCCACCGAGATCGCCGGGCTCGCGTCCACCCGGACCTTCCCGCTGCGCAGTTCCTTCGCCCCGTCGTACAACATGACGATCAATCTGGTCGGCCAGATGGGACGCGAACAGGCGCACGCACTGCTCGAGCGTTCCTTCGCCCAGTACCAGGTGGACCGCTCGGTGGTCGGGCTGGTTCGCGGTGCGCAGCGCGGCGAGAAACTGCTCGACGACATCGCCACCGAGCTCGATTGGGACCGCCGGGCGCAGCCGGCGGAGCCGGCGATCCTGGAGTACGCGCGGCTGCGGGCCGCCATCGCGGAGCGGGAACGCGTCGCATCCCGCAGTTCGCGACTGCAGCGCCGCGCCGCCGCGGGTGAGGCTCTGGCGTCGCTGCGCCGCGGTGACATCATCACCCTCACCAACGGCCGGAGGGGCGGGCTGGCGGTGGTGCTCGAGGCGGCTCGTGACAGTGACGATCCGCGTCCGCTGGTGCTCACCGAGGAGCGTTGGGCCGGAAGGATTTCCACGGCCGACTACTCCGGCGCGGTGCCTCCGGTCGGCTCGATGACACTGCCGAAGCGAATCGAGCACCGCCAGCCCAAGGTGCGCCGCGACCTGGCATCGGCGTTGCGCTCGGCTGCCGAGGGTCTGGTGATGCCCGGTGCGCGGGGCCGGCGCCGCGGCGGCGGTGACGGCGGCGACGGTGGCGACGTCGACCCCGAACTGCTCGCGCTGCGCGAGCAGATGCGCTGTCACCCCGCCCACCGGATGACCGACCGCGAGGCCCAGGTGCGCATCGCCGAGCGTTATCTGCGGACCGAACGCGACAACGGCCAGATCCGCAATAAGGTCACCGCGGCCACCAACTCCCTGGCGCGGACGTTTGACCGGATCGTCGGCCTGCTCACCGAGCGCGGATACGTCAGCACCGAGGGCGCAACCCTCAAGGTCACCGACGCCGGCCGGCTGCTGGCCCGGATCTACAGCGAGAGCGATCTGCTGGTCGCCGAATGCCTGCGGGCCGGCGTCTGGAAGGGCCTGGCGCCGGCCGAACTGGCGGCGGTGCTCTCGGCGATGGTGTTCGAGACCCGCGGCGGCGACGGGCCTGCCGCCGTTCACGCCTCGGATATGCCCAGTCCGGCGGTGCGCCGGGCGCTGGCCGAGACCCGCCGGCTGTCCGGCCAGTTGCGCGCCGACGAGCACAGCCACCGGCTGGCGCCGTCGCGAGAGCCCGATGAGGGGTTCGCGCCGGCGGTGCACCGGTGGGCGAGCACCGGCGACCTGGCGGCGGCGCTGGCGGCCTCCGATGTCGCCGGCAACGGCTCGCAATTGTCCGCCGGCGACTTCGTGCGCTGGTGCCGACAGGTTCTCGACCTGCTCGACCAGGTTCGCAACGCCGCGCCGGAGTCCAGCCTGCGCACGGCGGCGAAACGCGCCATCGACGACATCCGGCGCGGCGTCGTCGCTGTTGACAGCGGGTAGGGTGGCCAAACGCTACGGTAGGGAAGGGCCGCGGCCGCCACCAGTGGCGAGCGACCGACCTACTCGACCCACCAAGGAGTGACATGAGCGGACCGCAGGGATCTGACCCCAACCCCTGGCAGGGTTCCGATCAGCCCGCGACCGGTTCCGAGCAGACCCCGGCGTGGCAGCCGCCGGCCGGTGAGCAACCCGCCTGGCAGCCGCCCGCCTACCCGCAGCAGGGGCAGTACCCGCAGTACGGCCAGCCGCCCCCGCCCGGATATCCCCCCACCCAGCCATACGGCGCACCGGGCGAGTACGGGACACCCGGGTACGGCCAGCCCGGTCCGTACGGTCAGCCCGGCGCCTACGGGGTGCCTCCGGGGGCGCCGCAGTACGGCCAGTACCCCGGTCAGTTCCCCCAGCCGGGACAGCCCGGGCAGTACCCGCAATACCCCCAGCCGGGTGCGGCGGAGGCATCGAAGAAGTCGATGCGGACCATCGGTGGCCTACTCGGCGCGCTGGCCGCGTTGGCAGTGGCGGCGGTGTTGATCCTGGGCTTCTGGACGCCCGGGTTCTTCGTCACCACCAAGCTTGACGTCAACAAGGCCCAGCAGGGCGTGCAGCAGATCCTCACCGACGAGTCGAACGGCTACGGCGCGAAGAACGTCGAAGACGTCAAGTGCAACAACGGCGCCAACCCGACGGTCAAGAAGGGTGACACCTTCAACTGCGAGGTGAGCATCGACGGCACCAAGCGTCAGGTGACGGTGACCTTCCAGGACGACAAGGGCACCTACGAGGTCGGTCGGCCCAAGTAGTCGG
>JAIOQK010000100.1 GCA_021413425.1 Mycobacterium sp. | reverse complement strand
GCCATGCCGACGAGTTCGCCGCCCCCACAAGTCAGTTCGTCTCCGCGGCACGGGACTGCGGCTACGGCTGGCTGCCCGACCTGGACCTCTCCGACACCGTCCACGGGGTGGGACGGGTACCGCTGAACATCGCCGGCGGTGTGCGCGTGAGCACCGCTGCCGCCTTCCTGAGCCCGGCACTGGGCCGGCCGAACCTCTCATTGCAGACCGGCACCCGGGTCACCCGGGTGCGCACCGCCGGCGGGGTGGCGGTCGGAGTGGAGGCCATCGGGCCGGCCGGACAGGTGCGCATCGACGCCGACCGGGTGGTGCTCTGCGCCGGGGCCATCGCCTCGGCGCAGCTGCTCATGCTGTCCGGCATCGGCCCCGCCGCCGATCTCGCGGCACTGGGCATCGCCACCGTGGCCGATCTACCGGTCGGGCGGCGCACCTGGGATCACCCCGAACTGGTGATGGCCACCGGCTGGGCCGAGGACCGCGGCCATGCGGTGCTCGAGGCGGTGCTGGTGGTCGACGGCCTGGAGATCCGTCCGTACACAACGGGATTCGGCTCAGAAAGCCCGAACATCGGAGTGGCGCTGATGGCGCCCCGCGCCCACGGACGGGTGTCGCTGGTATCGGCCGACCCGTCCATGCCGCCGCGGATCGAACACCGCTACGACAGCGAACCCGCCGACCTGGCGGCTCTGCAGGGGGGCTATGAGCGGGTCGGCGATCTGCTCGACGGCATCACCGCACTCGGCCCGCCGCAGTGGTCCACCTCGCAGCACCTCTGTGGCACCGCACCCATGGGACTCGACGACGAGGATGCCGTCGTCGACCCGCAGTGCCGGGTCCGCGGCGTGGCGAACCTGTGGGTCGTCGACGGGTCGGTGCTGCCGAAGATCCCCGGCCGTGGCCCGCACGCCACCATCGCGGTACTGGCTCACCGCGCGGCGGACTTCTTCCCCTGACGCCAGATCGACACCAGGGTCGCGAACACGGCCCCGCGCACGACCCTGGTGTCGATGTCGCGGCTAGGAATTCAGCGACACCAGAATCGGCAGGTGTTTGATCCCGCCGACGAAGGTGGTGGCCATCAACTCCGGCTCACCGGCCAACTCGATGCTCTTAATCCGCGGCACCAGTTCGGTGAAGAAGCTGTTGATCTCCATGCGGGCCAGCGCCGCGCCCAAGCAGAAGTGCACGCCGTGGCCGAAGGACAGGTGCCTGTTGGGGTCGCGGCCGACGTCGAAGCGCATCGGATCTGCGAAGACGTCCTCGTCGCGGTTGGCCGAGACATAGCTCAGCAGCACGGATTCGCCCTTGGCGATTGGCACCCCGCGCACCTCGGTATCCGCCTGCGCGGTGCGCATGAACTCCTTGACCGGCACCACCCAGCGGATGATCTCCTCCACTGCGGTGGGCATCAGCGACATGTCGGCCTGCAGCCGGGCCAACTGGTCGGGGTTCTGCAGCAGCGCCAGCAGCCCGCCGGCGGTGGCCGCGCTGGTGGTGTCATGCCCGGCGGAGGCGACGATCACGTAGTAGGACAGCGTGTCCATGTCGGACAGCGGCTCACCCTTGATCCTGGCGTTGGCGATCGCCGAGGCGAGGTCCTCGGTGGGGTGCTCGCGGCGCGACTGGGTCAGCGCCATGAAGTAGTTGAAGAAGTCCAGCAGCACCGCCATCATGTCTTCGACATCCCCGCCGCGCTGGAACTCCTCGTCGTTGCCGCCGAACATCTCCTGGGTGAGCTTGAGCATCCGCGGGAAGTCCGAATCCGGCAGTCCCAGCATGGACAGAATGATGTAGAGCGGATAGTTCACCGCGATCTCGGTGGAGAAGTCGAACACCCCGCCTTGGGCGGCCATCTTGTCCACGTATTGCTTGGCAAGTTCGTCGCAGCGCGCCTTGAGCGCCCGCATCGCCTTGGGCCGGAACCAGTCCACCCCGATCTTGCGCATGTCGCGGTGGTGCGGGTCGTCCATGTGGATCAGCGTCCGAAGCCCGGTGCCGGCCTCCATATCGCGGCGCAGTGCGTCGTCGGCCTCGGCGATCGCCAGCAGGGGCCGCGGATCGTTGGTGAACAGGTCGTTCTGCCGTTCGATCTCAATGATGTCGGCGTGCTTGGTGATCGCCCAGAACGGCCGGTACGGCGGAGCGTCGACCCAAGAGACCGGTGCGTGCCTGCGCAGATGTGCGAGCTTCTCGTGCAACCCGACCTCGTCGGTGTAATCCTGCGGATTGGCGAGGGCTTTGGCGGCGTCGTCCATGATCCGGGCGCTCATCGGGTTCTCCATCGGGTGGTTCGAAAAAACTTGACGGGTGTCAGTTTTTTGTCTCATTCACGATAGTGCCGGGGGAAGGGTCTTCAGATCAATTCGACCGGTCCATTTGGCCCGTCGATGTCGCCGCGTCAGCGCAGTAGGCTCGCTATCCGTGCTGCCCGGTCCGCTCATCACCGCCCTGCGGCGCGCCGTCGCGGTGCTGGGCTGTGTGGCCGTGCTCGCCGGATGCGGCACCGCAAGCCCGGCTGCGACCTCCGGCGCCGTCGTGGCCACTGAGGCCGGACCGGTGCGCGGCATCGTCGCCGACGAGTTCCGGTTATTCCAGGGCATCCCCTACGCCGCGGCCCCGCGGGGTCCGATGCGCTGGCAATTGCCGGTCGCGCCAGTGCCCTGGCGGACGGTGCGCGACGCCACCGGGCCCGGCCTGCGTTGTATCCAGGACGTGCGCGCCGACCCCGACTACGGCCGGCCCATCAGCGAGGACTGCCTGAACCTGTCGGTGTGGACGCCCGCCGGGGCCACCCCGGCGACGCCACGGCCGGTGATGGTGTGGATCCATGGCGGAGGCTTCCTCAACGGCAGTTCCGACATCTACAACTCCCAGTGGCTGGCCACCCGCGGCGACATCGTGGTCGTCACCGTCAACTACCGCCTCGGCGCCCTCGGATTCCTCGCCCACCCCGCCCTCGGCGCCGACCCCGGCAATTACGGTCTGGCCGATCAGCAGGCCTCGCTGCGGTGGGTGCGGGACAACATCGCCGCGTTCGGTGGCGACCCCGCCAAGGTCACCATCGCTGGGGAGTCGGCCGGTGCGATATCGGTATGCGACCACCTCGTCGCACCGGAGTCCGCCGGACTGTTCCGCGCGGCGATCATGCAGAGCGGGCCGTGCCAGGCCCAGACCGACATCGCGGCCGCCGAACGGATCAGCCGCGACTACGCGGCCAAGGCCGGTTGCGATGACCCTGCAACGACGCGCAGGTGTCTGTACGGCCTGCCCGCCGCCGCACTGCAGGACGGCCCCGCCTATGCGCGCATCGGAGCCAACCTGCTTGCCGGGCCGGTTACCGGCACCCCGCGGCTTCCGGTGCCGCCGGCGACGGCAGCCGCGCGAGGCCCCACCGAACGGGTGCCCGTGCTGATCGGCACAACCGCCGACGAGTTCACGTTGTTCGTGGCGATGTCGTATCTCAAGCAGAAGGGTCTTCCGCCCTACGGCACGCTGTTGCAGCAGACCTACGGGACCGAGGCGCCGGCGCTGGCCGCC
>JAIOQK010000091.1 GCA_021413425.1 Mycobacterium sp. | reverse complement strand
TGTTCAACGCCGACTACCTCACCTTGACCGACATGGCGCACACCGAGGCGTTGAGTGAGCACGTCGGCGGCTACTCCGAACTGCTCGACCGCGGTATAGACGTGGTGGTGGCCGCCGCCGAGATCCAGTTCCGCACACCGGCGCGGTTCGATGACGACCTGGTGGTCGCCGTGGCGATGGACCCGCCCGGCACCACCTCGCTGCGCAGCCGGTTCACCATCACCCGCGGCGAGGACGTGATCGCCGAGGCGACGATGATCCACGTCTGCGTGGACGCCACCAGCTTCGAGAAGTGCAGTTGGCCGGACTGGTTCCGCGACCGGCTGGCCGCTCACTCGTAGACACCCTCCACACACCAGCGCCGCCGGCGGTAGCACAGCAGCAGGGCGCGGGGCGGGTCGCCGTCGATGAGGACCTGCGCCCGCGCCGTACGCCCGGCCCCCGGTTGGTCCCACCACCGCTCATCCACCGGCCACGGCCCGGCCCACCAGCTCAGTACGCCGCGATGGGCCGGTGTTCCGTTCAGCCGGGCGGGCTCGGCGGTGAACAGTCCCCGGGCGCTCACCCGAACCGGATCCCCTTGGGCGTCAAGGAGTTCCACCGCCCCACCGGCGTCGTCGATCAGCACCGACGGTGCGGGTTCCGGCAGCCGGCCGGGCCAGGGCCGGTCGGGCTCGGCGCGCGGCACCGGTTGGTCGCCGAGCGGGGTCAGGGTGATCCGCTCGGCGGGGCCGCGGCCGCCGCTGAGCACCGGAACCTGCACGGCATCCGGACCCAGCAGACCCTGCACCCGGACCAGCGCCCGGCGGGCCCGCATCCGGCTCTCCTCGCCCAGCCCACCCCACAGCGGCAACTGCAGCGCTTGCGCCGAGACCACCTCCACCGGTTGCAGTCGCAGCATGGTCACCGGGCCGGTGGGTCCGCGTCCTCCCCCTCCTGCCCGCCGGGAAGCCAGCCAGCCGTCGAGTTGCCAGCGCACCCGGTCGGCGGTGGCGTCCTCGGTCAGCGGCTCGGCACACCGCCACACCCGGCTCAGTTCGGCGCCGCCGGCGGTGACGGCACAGATGGCCAATCGGGTGCAGCCGACACCGGCCGACTCCAGGCTGCGGTGCAGCGCGGCGGCCAGTGTGCGCCCGGCGAACGCGGCGGCGTCGACCCGCTCGATCGGCGGATCGCAGTGCAGCACCGCGTCGAGATCCGGCGGTAGCTCACGCCCACCCGGCGCGCGGTCGGGTTCGCCGCAGGCCATGCGGTGGGCCGTCAGTGCGTCCGAGCCGAACCGGGACCCCACATCGGTGCGCGCCAATGCGGCGAACTGCCCGACAGTGCGAATCCCCAAGCGCCACAACAGATCCGTCAGCTCCGCCCGGCTCGGGCCGGCCAGGCTCGGCTCAGCGGCCAGCTGCCGGATGGACAGCTCCGACAGGAATTGCGCATCCTCACCGGGTGCTACCACCCGGCCCTCCTTGGCGGCGAAGACCGCGGTGGCCAGTTGATCGGCGATCCCGGCCTGACATTCCGCCCCGGCGGCGGCCACCGCGTCGACGAGCCGTTCGGCCGCAGCCTCTTCGGACCCGAAGTAGCGGGCCGCGCCGCGCACCGGCAGCACCAGCAGCCCGGGCCGCAGCACTTCGGCGCGGGGCACCACCTCGTCCACCGCCACGGTCACGGCCTCGAAGAACCGTGCGTCGCGCGCGGGGTCGGCGGCGGCGATCTGCACCTGCGGGCAGCGGGCCTGCGCCTCGCGCCGGCGCAACCCTCGCCGGACGCCGCCGTCTCGGGCCGCCGCCGAACAGGCCACCACCCGGTTGGCGTACGTGACCGCCACCGCGGCGGTGGCCGGCACCCCGGCGGCGGCCGCGGCGGCCACGGCCGGCCAGTCCATGCACCAGACCGCCAACACCCGTGTCATCGCGCC
>JAIOQK010000090.1 GCA_021413425.1 Mycobacterium sp. | reverse complement strand
TGGTGGGCGTCTACCGCAACACCGGGGAGGGCCGGCTCGCGGCGGTGGGAGCGATCGCCGTGGATCGCCCGGCGCTGTTCCTGCAGGCCGCCATCCTGCTGATCTCCGCCCTCGGTGTGCTGCTCATCGCCGAACGATCCGCGCCGGCGGAAACCGGTTCGGCGGCACGGGGTTTGGAGGCATTCACCGCGCAGGCCTCCACCGTGCCGGGCACCCTCGCCGAACAGGTCGCCACCCGGGCCGGAGCCGCCCAGACCGAGGTGTTCCCGCTGACCATGTTCGCCGTCGGCGGCATGATGATCTTCCCCGCCTCCGGCGACCTGCTCACCGCGTTCATCGCCCTCGAGGTGTTCTCGCTGCCGCTGTACCTGATGTGCGGGCTGGCGCGGCGTCGCCGGCTGCTCTCCCAGGAGGCCGGGCTGAAGTACTTCCTGCTCGGAGCATTCTCCTCGGCGTTCTTCCTCTACGGCATGGCGCTGCTCTACGGCTTCGCCGGCACGCTGAGCATCTCCGGCATCGCCGCGGCGGTGCAGACCGGCCCGGCCAACACCACACTGGCGGTCATCGGCACCGCCCTGGTGGCTACCGCGCTGCTGTTCAAAGTCAGCGCGGTGCCGTTCCACGCCTGGGTGCCCGACGTGTACCAGGGCGCGCCCACCCCCATCACCGCGTTCATGGCCGCGACGGTCAAGATCGCCGCGTTCGGGGCGCTGCTGCGCCTGCTCGTCGTCGCGGTGCCCGCCCTCAAGGACGAGTGGCGGCCGGTGCTGTGGGTCATCGCCATCCTCACCATGGCGCTGGGCACCATCACCGCGATCACCCAGCGTGACGTCAAACGCATGCTGGCCTACTCCGCGGTGGCGCACACCGGCTTTATCCTCACCGGCCTCATCGCCGCCAACCCGGCCGGTGTCTCGGGAACGCTGTTCTATCTGGCGGCATACGGGTTCACCACCGTCGGCGCCTTCGCGTTCGTCAGTGCCGTGCGCGACGCCGACGGGGCCGAGCAGACCGAACTCGCCCGCTGGGCCGGTCTCGGCAAGCGCCACCCGGTGGCCGGTGCGGTGTTCGCGATGTTCCTGCTGTCACTGGCCGGCATTCCGCTCACCAGTGGGTTCGTCAGCAAGTTCGCCGTGTTCGCCGCCGCCGCCGCAGGCGGGGCGATCGCCCTGGTGGTGGTGGGCGTGCTGGCCAGTGCGGTGGCCGTCTACTTCTATATCCGCGTCATCGTGCTGATGTTCTTCACCGACTCCCCCGCCGACGCCCCGGAGTTCCGCCCACCCAGCGGCCTGACCGTCATCGTGGTGGCCGTGCCGTTGGCCATCACCCTGGTGCTCGGCATGTTCCCGCAGCCGGTGCTGGATCTGGTGGACGCCGCCACCACCTTCGCGATCCGGTGAGCCCGCCCGCCCCGCTTACGCCATAGCCTGTTCGATGTCGGTGAATGGCTCGAAGCTGCCGTCGAGCACCTGCAGATGTCCCACCGTCCGCCCGCTCACCCGCTTCGGATCCACCAGCGCGAGTTCCACGACGGCACAGGCGAACTCCTCATCCGGTGACGTACTGGCCAGATCGGTGCGGTAGTAGTTCAGACCCGGTGTGGCGATCGGGCGTGACGGCGCAAGCGCGTTGACGGCGATGTTGTGCGGTGCGAGATCGCGCGCCGCGCACATGGTCAGGTGCTCCAGGGCCGCCTTGGATCCGCCGTATCCGGGCAGCGCCGGCACCCTGGAGGCCACCGAGGTGACGTTGATGATCGAACCGAGGCCGGCGGCGAACATATCGGGTGCGATCAGCTGCATGAGTTCGTACACCGCGAACGGACCGATATCGAAATGCCGGCGGTAGGCCGCCAGCGGCGTCGAGACGAACCCCGGCCAGTCGGAGTTGCGCTTGGTGGATTCGGCGGCCTTGGCAGCTTTCGCCGTGACGCCCGCACCGGCGGCGGGCGGACGTCCCGGCGCGGTGAAGGCCGCATTGTTGACCAGAACCGTGATCGGCCCGAGCGCCGCGCGCGCCTGATTGACCAGGCGCGGGATATCGCCGGGTTCGAGCAGATCGGCCCGGATCGCCACCGCCCGGCCACCGGCCGCCTCGATGGCCGCGACGGTCTCGCCGATGGTCCCGGGCAGCCGCTCGTCCCACTGGGTCTCGGTGCGGGCCACCACCGCCACCGCGGCCCCCTCGGCGGCCAAGGCGAGCGCGGTGGCCCGGCCCAATCCCCGGCTGGCACCGGTGACGATCGCGGTGCGACCGGTAAGTCGTACTGACATGACATGCCCTTCGTGTTTGCGCCGTATCGTAGGCGCTCAACCGGTCAGACGAGGTCTGGCCGGCAACGGCCCAGAGGACGGTAATGACTGACAAACCCAGCGTGGAGACCGATGTCGGGCGCCTGCAGCGCTCCGGACGTGATGTCAGCACCATCCCGGCGCTGCTGTCCGCCTGGCTTGAAACGCAGATCGGCACCGCCCCGGAGGTCACCGTGGAAAGCGGTGTGGACTCCAACGGTATGTCCTCGGAGACCATCATCCTGACCGGCCGCTGGACCCACGACGGTAAGCCCGTGCAGCAGAAGTGGGTCGCGCGGGTCGCGCCCACCCTCGAGGACGTGCCGGTGTTCTCCTCCTACCGGATGGATCATCAGTTCGAGCTGATCCGACTCGTCGGCGAGATCACCGACGTACCGGTGCCGCGGGTGCGCTGGATCGAGCCGACCGGAGACGTCCTCGGCAGCCCGTTCTTTCTGATGGACCATGTCGAGGGCATCGTGCCGCCCGACGTGATGCCCTACACCTTCGGCGACAACTGGTTCGCCGACGCCCCGGCCGACAGGCAGCGGCTGCTGCAGGACTCCACCGTCGATGTATTGGCGAAGCTGCACGCGATCCCCGACGCCGCCGAGACATTCGGATTCCTCACCGAGGTCGACCCGCCCGGTGACACCCCGCTGCGGCGGCATTTCAACTGGCTCAGGCAGTGGTACGAGTACGCGGTGCCCGATATCGGTATCTCCACCACCGTCGAGCAGGCGCTGACGTGGCTGGAGGACAACTTCCCCGCCGACCTCGCGGCCGCCGAGCCGGTGCTGGCGTGGGGCGAC
>JAIOQK010000059.1 GCA_021413425.1 Mycobacterium sp. | reverse complement strand
GAACTCCGACCACCGGCCCTCAGGCAGATCGGTGATGGCGTCGCGGCCGTCCAGCAGGGCCTGCCACATCACCTCGGGGGTGTTCATATCGCCGGGGAACCGGGTGGCCAGTCCGACGATGGCGATCTCGTCGACGTCGCGGGCGCGGGTCCAGTCCTCGCCGTCGAGGGAGGCGTCGGCTTCGGACTCGGGCTCGCCCTCGATGATCACTGTCGCCAGCGCCTCGATGGTCGGATGGCGGAATGCCACCGTCGCGGTCAGAGTCACGCCGGTCAGATCTTCGATATCGCTGGCCATCGCCACCGCGTCACGGGAGGACAGGCCGAGTTCCACCATCGGGGTGGATTCGTTGATCGACTCCGCGGGCTGCCCGACGGCATTGGCCACCCAGTTGCGCAGCCACTCCCGCATCTCGCCGACGGTCATGTCGGTGCGCGGCGCGCTCAACGCCTTCTCGGGGGCGAGAACGATCCCGGTCTCGGGTTCGGGTGCGTCGGCTTCCGGCAGATCCGGGTCAGTCACATCCGGGTCAGTCACATCCGGGTCAGGCACATCCGGGTCAGGCACATCCGAGTCAGGCATCGCCGGTGTCACACCTCATCGGGGAAGGCATTGGCGACCTTCCCGGAGCGCAGGCTGCCGTCGAGGTAGGCCGAGCGGCAGGCGCGCCGGCCGATCTTACCGCTCGAGGTGCGCGGGATCGCGCCGGCCGGGGTCAGCAGCACGTCGCGCACGGTGACTCCGTGTCGCACCGCGATCGCGGCGCGGATCGCGTCGGCGACCGGCTCCAGGTCCATCTTGTGCGCACCGGCGGCCCGTTCGGCGACGATCACCAACTGCTCGGAGGTGTCGCCGGCATCCCGCTTCAGACCGGCGTGCGCGTTGGCGAACACCTCGTCGGGCAACTGATTGGCCGGGACCGAGAACGCGGCCACGAACCCGGTCCGCACCGCCTTGGTGGACTCCTGGGCGGAGTACTCCAGATCCTGGGGGTAGTGGTTGCGGCCGTCGATGATGACCAGATCCTTGGTGCGGCCGGTGATGTAGAGCTCGCCGTCGTGGTAAGCGCCGAGATCGCCGGTGCGCACCCAGGTCGCATCGTCGTTCGCGCCCCGGGCGTGCGAGGGACTGGTGCGAGACTTCAGGGTGTTCTGGAACGTCGCGACCGTCTCCTCCGGCTTGTTCCAGTAGCCCGTGCCCATGTTCTGGCCGCTGATCCAGATCTCGCCGATCTGACCGTCGGCAAGCTCGGTGGCGGTGTCGTGGTCGACGATCACCGCCCACTCGGCCACACCGATCTTGCCGGCGCCGGCCTGGGCGACGGCCGAGGGAGAGTCGTCGGGAACCGGAACGAACCGGCCGGCATTGAGCTCATCGCGGTCGACGGAGATGATCGTCGGCTCCTCCGACGACGGAGTGGTCGACACGAACAGCGTCGCCTCGGCCAGGCCGTAGGAGGGCTTGATCGCCTTGGGCTGAAAGCCGAACGGGCGGACCGCCTCGTTGAACCGGTGCACGGTGGCCGCCGAGATCGGCTCGCTGCCGTTGAGGATCGCCTTGACGTTGGACAGGTCCAGCGGCTCCTCGCCGTCCTTGGGCACACCGCGGGCCGCGGCGTGGTCGAAGGCGAAGTTGGGTGCCACCGAGATGGTGCCGCCGGTGTCTCCCGGCTGCCGGGAGATCTCGCGCATCCAGCGGATGGGTCGGCGAACGAATGCGGCCGGTGTCATGAACGTGAAGTAGTGGCCGATCATCGGCGACAGCAGTGCGGTGATCAGGCCCATGTCATGGAAGAACGGCAACCAGCTCACGCCTCGGTCGCCCTCCTCGCCTTGGAGGGCCTCGATCACCTGGACGACGTTGGTCGCGAGGTTCGTGTGGGTGATCTGCACACCGGAGGGGATCCGCGTCGACCCGGAGGTGTACTGCAGGTACGCGATGGTGCTCTCGTCGACGGCGTAGTGCTCCCAGGTGGCGCCGACCTCGTCGGGTATCGCGTCGACAGCGATCACCCGGGGGCGTTCCTTGGCCGGCCGGGTCCGGAAGAACTTGCGGACGCCCTCGGCGGAGTCGGTGGTGGTGAGGATCGCCGCGGGGCTGCAGTCGTCGAGGACGGCGTGCAGCCGGCCGACGTGACCGGGCTCGGAAGGGTCGAACAGCGGCACGGCGATCCGGCCGGAGTACAGGGTGCCGAAGAAGGCGACCAGATACTCCAGGTTCTGCGGGCACAGGATCGCCACCCGGTCCCCGGGCTGTGTGACCTGTTGCAGTCGCGCGCCGACGGCGCGGTTGCGGGCGCTGAAATCAGCCCAGTGCAGGTCCCGTGCGACGCCGTCGCGCTCGGTGGAGAAGTCCAGGAAACGGTAGGCCAGCCGGTCGCCACGGACTTTGGCCCACCGCTCGACGTGCTTGACCAGGCTCGCGCCTTCGGGGAAGGAGATCAGCCCGTCCTTGATGAACGGGTTATGGAACGGCATACCACTCTCCTGTCAGACCGTGCGGTCTCCGGCCGGTCTGTCGCGAGGCCGCAATGCCCAGCATCGCGATGCGCCACCGGTCCCCCTGGCGTGTGGCACCGAACCTCTCAGATCGTACAGAGACCCGGCTGGCCACATATGGTCCTGGCGGGTTCGGCGATCCCCGCTCGGTTTGTCGTCGACCCGCTTTCCTCGTCTTATTTTCCTCTTAATGTTAGGCCCACTAGCGGTGCTGGCCAAATCGCACCGCCGGTGCGGCCGCTGGGTTATCCGTGTGGTGGCCGCGGAGCGTTCTCGATGAGGTTCCGGGCCCAATTCAGTGTCCACGACGTGGCGGTTTGCCCGTCGAGGTTCCAGAACTCCGGCGTGTTGTAGAACGCGTGCACGGGCGCACCGGCGCCGCCGGCGAGGACTTGAAGGGTCTGCGGCAGGTTGGTGATGTTGAACGCGGACTGCGGCGCCGCGCAGATGAGATCGCCCGGCGCGCAGATCTGGAAGGTCCGGTTGTTCAGTGTGCCGAAGCCTCCGGGCCGGGCACCCGTCATGGTCAGCCCCAGTGTTGAGAGGGTGGGCACCTCACGCAGGGTGATCTCCGCCCCCTGCCCGGGTGGGTTGAGGCCGACGTCCTGGCCGATCCCGGGCTGGCGCCGGCCGTCGGCGATCAGCGCCGCGCCGAGCACCAGATCCTCATCGACCGGCCCACGCCCGTTCCCAATGTCACTGGTCAGGTCTCCGGCGATCACCGCACCCTGGGAGAAGCCGACCAACACATAACTCGTCAGTGGGCAACGGTTGTTCATGTCGGTCATCGCACGCACAGCGGCGCGGGTTCCTTCGGCGCGGCTGTCGTTGTAAGACATCTGCTTGTCCGCTGCCAGCGGATTGTCGAACTGTGCGGTGTAGGGAACGGTGTAGACCTGCACCCGCTCGGCCCCGAACTGCTGCTGGATCGGGCGAGTCACGTTGAGCAGCAGAGCAATTGGGAACTGGCCGGGATTGAGGGGGTCGTCGGTCGGTGAGGACTCCCAGGTTCCGGGAATCGCGATCATGCTGACGTCGGGGCAACTGGCGTCCTGAAATGCCGGTCGCGGTTTCTTGCCCGGCTGGCTCGTCGGGGGCACCGCGGTCGGCGGGATCGCCGTGGTCGACGGCTCCGGCCGGCGGACGACGATCACGATCACCGCGACCAGCAGAAGCACCACGACGGCTACCGCTGCGGCGGCGGCCATCGCGAGGATGCGGTGGCGCCTGCGCCGCGTGGCGGTTCGGTTGCGGGGTCGGGACTTGCCTGCCATCGCTTAGCAGAGCCGCTGGGTGGCGATACGGATGTAGGTGGCGACCGCCGCATCGGCCGGCATGCCGTAGGGAGGCTTCGACGACACCCGGGCGTCGGCCACGTCGCTGCGCACCATCGGGGCCACGTAGTCCCACACCGCCTCATCGCTCTGACCGGCCGCGCGCGCCTGGCAGATGTACGAGCCGATGCTCAGCGCACGCAGTTCATTGGACGGCTGCACTCCAGCAGCACCCAGCTCATCGAGATATCCCCGCTGGGCCGGTGTCAGTTGCAACGGCGCGGGCTTGCTATGGGTGTCCGGACCTACCGCCACATCAACGCCGTCGGCGAAACCGCCGGAGCGTTCGGCGGCCTGTTCGGTGGGCAGGGCAACGGTGCTCACGAGGTCCGCGCCCGCTCCGCAGCCGGCCAGCAACCACGCCGTCGGGACTACGACACCGGCGATCCGCAGCACCGACGAGGGCGCCAGAAGCGGACGCTTTGCCGCGGCTGCGGGTTTGCTGGGCGAACCGCCGCTCGAGCGCTGCACCCCATCACAGTACTGGGTACGCGACTGCACCCGGCATCCGCGCGATTGCGGATGGTTAACGATTGGTCACTGCGACGGCTAACCGATGACGGCGGCGATATCGCCGGCCATGGCGCCGAGCTGTCCCGACCACGTGCCCCAATCGTGGTTGCCGCCGCCGGAGAAGTTGAAGTTGCCGTTGCGGCCGAGCAGGGAGCGGTAGTGCGCGTAGAACGTCCGAGCGCTGCCCTGTGCCTGGTCACAGCCACCGATCATGGCCGCGGGGTCGCTGCAGGTCATGACCGCGGGGCTGAAGACCCACAGCCTGGTGTTGTTGGCGACCAGCAGGTTGACGTGCACGTTGGGGTCATGGAACTTCCACCGGCCCAGCTGGGGGGCGCCCCACATGGCTTCGACGTTGCCGCCGCCGTTGTTGATGCCGGTGGAGATCAAACCGTTCATCTGGGTGTTGGAAGGGGTGAGGAACCCCGAGAGCGAGCCGGCGTAGCTGTAGCGGTCGGGATGGAAGGTCGCCATGGTGACCGCGCCGGTGCCGCCCTGGGAGGCGCCGACGATGGCGTGCCGGTTGGGTGCCAGTCCCTTGTTGGCGGCCATCCAGTTCGGCAGCTCGTCGGCCAGGAACGTCTCCCACTGCTTGCTGCCGTCGAGTTCCCAGTTGGTGTACATGGTGTAGGCCCCACCGGCCGGGGCGGCCACCGACAGACCGGTGCCGGCCAGGGTGTTCATCGCGTTGCCGGCCGTCACCCAGTTACTGACGTCCGGAGCCGCGTTGAAGGCGTCCAGCAGGACGACCATGTGCGGGCCGCCGCCCTGGAAGGCAACGGGGATGTCGCGGCCCATCGCGGCGGACGGGACCATGAGGTACTCGACACCTGCGGCGGCGGCAGTGGGCGCTGTACCCACGACGCCGACCCAGCCGCCGAGCACCACGACCGCGGCGCACAGTACGCGAAACAGTTTGGTCAGGACCATGCCCCGTAGTGAATCACATGCACCTCGGGGCGGTTCTGAGATTGGTCGTGATACCCCGGGGGCGCTAACCGGCCGAGGCCGCTGCCGGCACGGGCGGTGAGGGCTGCGGTGTCGCACGCAGAACACGCTGGATGTCGGGCTTCATCTGCTGGAGTTGCTGGCCCCAGTAACCCCAGCTGTGGGTCCCGTTGGCCGGGAAGTTGAACACCCCGTTTCGGCCGCCCTGGGCGAGGTAGGTGTCGCGGAAGGTCTTATTGGTCCGCAGCGTGAATCCCTCGAGGAACTTGGCGTTGATCAGGTTGCCCGCGGTGGCACCGGCCCCCCGGTGTTACCTACGGTTCGCTACGGGCCGGTCGCCGGCAGTCCGGTGTAGGGCGGCGTCTCGGCAGGCGGCTCAGGTACCCCGCAGCGCAGCAACTCGTAGCGGGGCACCCGGTCGATGCGGTAGCGGGTGAACTTCCACGCGCGGTTGAGGTTGCCGATGAACCTCGGACGGCTCATCGGATCACGAATCGAGGACAGCATCTCGACGGTCTCCGGGCAGCCCAGCGCCGCCTGGGCTTCGCGGATCCAGCCCTCGTCGAGGTACGGGGGAATCCAGGGACGCTCCTTGAGCCAGGGCCCCTCGGCCACGGCCCAGTCCGCGAACAGATTTTTGTCGTGGCCGATGCGGCCGTCCTCCAGTCGGGCGGTGTGCGCCGCCAGCGGATTGGCCAGGCCGATCTGATCGAGCACCCGGGTGTTGAGGCCGACGTTCATACCCACCATGCCGAGATTGGTGAAGAACACCGTGTGCGGGGCGACCTGGGTCCGCCAGGAGTCCATCGACACCCCCGGCGGCGGTGGTGGTGGCGGCAGCGCAGGTACCACGTCCCAGACGTCGTAGTTCCCGGACGGCAGCAGCAGTGCACCGTCCGGAGTGTTGTTCAGGGCCACCAGAATCGCGCGCATCCGCGGGTAGTCCAAGTAATCGGCAGCGGTCAACGGGTGGGAGTGACCGGTTGCCTGCGAGTAGAAGCGGCGTTCGTCGACGATCCCCGAGTACGTGACCCGTGTTGCGTCTGAGCCCATTCCGGGCGAATTAGCCGCCCATGCGGCCCAGCCGGCCAGAGCGATCCACAGGCCCGCAGCGGCAGCGCGTCGGCGATCCCGCGTCCACCGGCCGACTTCGGGAATCGTCAGCGGGATCACCGCGATCGGAGCCAGCAGGCAGAACAACGGTGCCAGCAGCACGCGCCCGTGCATGAAGTCCCCGCCCTGGCGGATCCAGTACAGCCCCTGCACCACGCCGCTGAACAGCATGAAAATCACGATGGTGGACGGGTTCTGCACACGGCGTGACACCGGCGCGGGTGCGGGGGCCCACAACCGTGCCGCCACGGCAGCCAGCGCGATGAGAAGTAGCGCCGGCAACCACAACACATAGGGAGAGGTGAAGTTCGACAGGTAGGCCAGGCCCTGGTCCCATTTACTGCCCGAGGCGTCTTTGGCAAGCGCAGTCTGCGGCACCAGCAGTCCGTAATAGCCCATCCGGAAGATCTGGTAGGCCACCGGCAGCAGTCCCCCAGCCACAACGATCAGAGCGCGACGGCGCCAGCCGGCCGTCGCGGCGACCATCATCGCCAGCGCCAGTCCGCCGATCAGGGCGAGTTCCGGGCGCACCAGAACACTGAGGCCCGCGACGAACGCCAGCGCGGCGGTGTGCCCCGGCCGGTACCGACCCGGTTGCTGCGACCAGCAGATCAGCATCCACCACAGCAGTCCGAGCCAGGCTGTCACCAGGCCGTTCTCCAGCCCTGAGGTGGCGAAGTCGCGGGCGGGCGGGATGGCGATGTACACCAGCGCGCCCGCGGGCAGGAACAGCGCGCGGGTCCCGACCAGGTGCGGGGCCCACAGCCGCGCGGCGCCAAGCATCGCCATGGCGACACCGGCCACACTCAAAACCAGCGCCAGCGCCAGCGCCACGTACTCCATTCGCAGCGGGCCTCCGATGACACTGCCCAGATAGACCAGGTAGGTCCATGCGGTCGAGGTGTTGGACTCCACCCGTTCGCCGGCATTGAACACAGGGCCGTTACCGGCCAACAGGTTCCGGACGGTGCGCAACACGATCAGTCCGTCGTCGGCGATCCAGCGGCGCTGCCAGATGCCCCATGCCCAGAGCCCGGATACCACGACCACGGTGGTCCATAGGCTGATGCGGGTGGCAGCGGTATAGGGGAAGACCGCCCGCCATCGGGGCTGGAGAACCGTTGCACCCGAGGGTGATTGGTGATCGCTGCGGCTGGCCGCCGGTGCGCTAGCTGACGACGATGGCGGCAACGACGGTTCCGATCCAGGCCAGTGCGAGCAGTTGCAGGACACGGTCGCGCAGGGCGATCTCCTCCGGCTCACCGGCCAGGCCGCCGTCCACATCGACGGCGTACCGCAGGATCGCGACGGTGAACGGGATCATGGAGATGACGAACCACGACCCCGTGTTGCCGTCCTGCTCGAAGGCCCACAGCCCGTAGCAGAGCACCACCGCCGTGGCCGACAGTGTCCAGACGAAGCGAAGATAGGTGCTGGTGTAGCTTTCCAGCGATTTGCGGATCTTGGCGCCCGTGCGCTCGGACAACTGCAGTTCGGCGTAGCGCTTCCCGGCGGCCATGAACAGCGAACCGAACGCCATCACCAGAAGGAACCACTGTGACAGTGGGATACCGGCAGCGACGCCCCCGGCGATCGCGCGAATCAGGAAGCCCGACGACACGATGCAGATGTCAAGCACCGCTTGGTGTTTCAGACCAAAACAGTAAGCCAGCTGGATGGCCAGGTAGACGGCCATCACCAGGGCGAGCTGGGGGGTCACCCACCACGAGATCAGCAGACACCCGATGCCCATAGCGACGGCGATTCCGTAGGCCAGCCCCACCGGCAGTACACCGGCCGCGATCGGCCGGAACCTCTTGGTGGGATGTTCGCGGTCGGCCTCCACGTCGCGGGCGTCGTTCACGAGATAAATCGAGGAGGCGGCCAGGCAGAACGCCACGAACGCGATCGACACCTTGTAGAGCACGTCGCGGTAGTCGTAGCTGACGTCGCCGCCGAGGGCCGCCAACGGCGCGGCGAGCACCAACAGGTTCTTGACCCACTGGCGCGGACGGATCGCTTTGACGATGCCGGCCGCCAGATTGCGCGGGGGGCCGGCGACGGGTGCCTCACTCATGAGTCTGCGCTCTCCTTCCGGGCCCCACCGAGGTGAGTGGCCGTCGCTGCGACCGCGGCGCCGACACCCATTCCGGCGACCACATCGCTGGGGTAGTGCACCCCGAGCACCAGGCGGGACACTGCCATCAACGGCACCACCACCAGGGGCAACGGTGACCGGGTGGCGCGGCACAGCAGAATAGCCGCGGCGGTGCTGGAGGTGGCGTGCGCGGACGGGAAGCTCAACGCACTCGGAGTCGACACGTTCACGGCGATGGCGGGGTCGTTGGGCCGGGCCCGCCGCACCACCATTTTGATCACGATCGCGGCCGCGTGGGCGACCAGCGCCCCGATTCCCACCAGCAACCACTCCCGGCGACGTCGCCGGGACAGCAGCGCACCGCCGGCCGACAGCGCCACCCATCCGGCGGCGTGCTCACCGAAGTGCGACATGCTCCGAGACGCGCTCACGACACCGGGTGTGCCGAGAACGGACTGCACGCCCACCAATGCGGCGACCTCGTCAGGCATCGAGGTGCGATTCTTCCAACAGAACCGTCTCCCATTTCTGCTTGCTGGCCAGTTCCGGCAGTGCCTCCCGGTAGACCCGCCGCATGTGGTCGTAGCGTCGGGCCAGCGCGATGTGCCGACCCAGTGAAGCCTTGAGCAGATCGAACATCTTCGCACGGTCACGCTGGCGGTAGACCACTCCGCGACCGTCGGCAGTGGTGACCGTCACGCCGTCGACATTGCACAGCAGGAACCACCGGGCGTCCTGGGTGGCCACGTTGAGCTGGGGCTGATCGTGGTGGGCCGGGTCTGCTTCCCGAAGTTGGGTTATCAGTCCGCGGATGAGCCGGAAACCGATCGCCGGCAGTGACACCGGCGGCTTGTGCGCTCGGGTCCGACCACTCGGTGCGGGCAGTGACGTAGCGCCCGGCAGCACCACCGCATCGGGATATTGCTGTCTCAGCGCTTTGATGTCAGGTAACGCCGATTCCAGAATCGAGAAAATATGCTCCGGTCCCGCAAGGAAGTCGTCGATCGCCTTGTTCTGGATCGCCACGGTCGAATATTCAAGGCACAGAAGGTGTTTGAGGGTTGCCTTCAGCGAGCTCCTGAGAAGCCCCCGGACCGGGCCGTCCCAGTGCAGAGCCGACACCACGAGCCGGTTACGCAGGTGGAAGTACGCCTGCCAGTCGATCGCATCGTCCTTGTCACTCCAGGCCATGTGCCAGATCGCCGTCCCGGGCAGGGTCACCGTGCCGTAGCCGTGTTCTCGTGCGCGAAGACCGTAGTCGGCGTCGTCCCACTTGATGAACAGCGGCAGTGGCTGACCGAGTTCCTCAGCAACCTGACGGGGGATCATGCACATCCACCAGCCGTTGTAATCGACGTCGATGCGGCGGTGCAGCAGCTTGCTGCGGCCGTCGTCGTCTTCGCCATCAAGGGGGTAGGTGGCAAAGTCATGGTCGTACTCGGTGAAGGGGGCGTTGGTCCACATGAAGTTCGACCGGTTGATGACCTCCCCCATCACGTGCAGGTGCGAGGGCTCCTGCAGATTGAGCATCTGGCCGCCGATGAGCGTGGGTGACTCGGCGAAGCGGCTAAGCGCCAGCGCGCGCAGGATGGAGTCCGGTTCGACGCGAATGTCGTCATCCATGAAGAGGATCTGCTCGCAGTCGGTGTTCTTCAGCGCCTCGTACATGACCCGGCTGTAACCACCCGATCCGCCAAGGTTCGGCTGGTTGTGGATTGACAACCGATCGCCGAGCGCGGTGGCGGCTTCGGCGAAGTCCGGGTGATTCCTGGCCTTGTCGGTCCCCTGATCCGCAATGATCACCGCACCGATGACGTTGTCCACGAGTGGATCCGAGGTCAGCGCCCGTAGCGCATTGACACAGTCGGCCGGCCGATTGAATGTCGGGATACCGACGGCGATGTCCGCCCTGCCGGGCGCCGGAACCGGGGCGTACCAAGCTGCGCCGTGCACCGTGACCCTGCTGTCGGTGGTGATGTCGAACCAGATCCAGCCACCGTCTTCGAACGGGGCCAGTTCGATCTCGAACTCCGCGTACGCCGCCGTCGACGAATCCGGGCTGGCCACGTTGGTCCCGCCGACGCTGATCCGGGCACCGGTGGCTTTGGAGCGGTAGACGTCGACGCGCGCACTGCCGGTCAGTTCCACCCGCAGCACTACCGATGACAGCGTCGACCAGCGCCGCCAGTAGCTCGCCGGAAACGCGTTGAAGTAGGTGGCGAACGACACCTCGGACTCGGCGCCGATCTCCAGGCAGGTCCGGCTGACGGAATGCGCGCGCCGGGCGTTGGTCTCGGACTCCTCGATGTAGAGCTTGCGGACGTCCAGTGGCTCGCCCGGCCGGGGCAGGATGACGCGGGCCAGGAGGCTGACTGCCCGGGACGGCCCTGAAGTGATGGGGCCGGAGGGAATGTCGCTCATGCCTGGTCGCCTTCGCTGCCGCTGCCATTGCTCAGTGGCACTCCGTCGCGCAGGTGGGGGGCGAGGGAGTTGTCGAACATGCTCAGCGCGCTGGCGATGGCCATGTGCATGTCGAGGTATTGGTAGGTGCCGAGCCGCCCACCGAACAACACGTTCGCCGTCGCTGTCTCGTCTCGGGCCTTCGCCCGGTAGAGGGCTAACATCGCTCGGTCGGTCTCGGTGTTGATCGGGTAGTAGGGCTCGTCATCGTCCTCGGCGAAGCGGGAATACTCCCGCATGATGACTGTCTTGTCGGTCGGGTAGTCGCGCTCCGGGTGGAAGTGACGGAACTCGTGGATTCGGGTGTACGGCACCTCAGGGTCGTTGTAGTTCATCACCGGTGTTCCCTGAAAGTCGGCGCAGTCGAGAACCTCGACCTCGAAATCCAAAGTGCGCCAGCCTAACCGGCCCTCGGCGTAGTTGAAATAGCGGTCAAGCGGACCGGTGTAGACCACTGGCGCATCGGGGCTGGCCGCCCGCAGTCCGTCGCGCACATCGAACCAGTCGGTGTCTGTGCGCACCTCGATCCGCTCGTTGGACGCCATATTCTGCAGCCAGGCGGTGTAGCCGTTGACGGGCAGGCCCTCGTAGGAGTCGTTGAAGTAGCGATTATCGAAGGTGTAGCGAACAGGCAGCCGGCTGATGGTGGAGGCGGGCAGTTCCTTGGGGTCGGTCTGCCACTGCTTGGCGGTATACCCCTTGACGAACGCTTCGTAGAGCGGGCGGCCGATCAACGAGATCGCCTTTTCTTCGAGGTTCTGCGCATCGGCTGTGTTGATCTCGGAGGCCTGCCCGGCGATCAGGGCGCGGGCCTCGTCGGGGCTGTAATAGCGGCCGAAGAACTGCGACACCAGGCCCAGCCCCATCGGGAACTGATAGGCCTGGCCATCGTGCATGGCGAAGACCCGGTGCTGATAGGACGTGAAATCGGTGAACTGCCGCGCGTAGTCCCATACCCGCTCATTGGAGGTGTGGAACAGGTGTGCCCCGTAGCGGTGAATCTCGATGCCGGTGGTCGGTTCGGGTTCGGAGTACGCGTTGCCGCCGAGATGGGAGCGCTGTTCGACGACCAGGACCCGCTTGCCGAGTTGGGATGCGGCCCGTTCGGCAACGGTCAGGCCGAAAAAGCCTGAACCAACGACGAGGAGATCGAATTCGCCCGCGGCGCCGGCCCCGGCATTTCGCGCGGGATTTGTCGAAGTCATCGGCCCATACGTTATCCGACGCACCGGTCGGCACACCGCAGCGCGAGGGGGGCGGTGTGCGCAAATGACCCCTTCCTCACCGCGTGAGAGCAACAGTGCAATGTCGCGATTGGCTCACGATTGCGCATCGCCACTCCAGTCACAGCAACCTCAGACGTAACATCAATCGCGTTAGCTTCGTCCTCGGCAGAAAGCCGGTCGGCGGGGTTGGCGACGAGGTTTTACACAAGGTGATTCCGCGTAGCTCAGATTGAGGAGACTTCCGTGCCGAACCGACGTCGACGCAAGATCTCGACAGCGATGAGCGCTGTCGGCGCCCTGGCCGTCGCGACACCCTTCGCGGCAGTCGCTGCCATTCAGCTGACCGGCGATGGTGCGGGTACTCCGCAGCACCGTGAATTCACCCGGGCCGCCGTCGTAACCGACCTGCCCAACGAGATCATCTCCGCCCTGCAGCAGGGCTTGGCCCAATTCGGGATCAACCTGCCGCCACTGCCTACCGGGCTGAGTCCCGCCGGTGCGCAACCGGTGCAGACCGGTCCGATTCTGACCACGCCGAGTCTGACGACGCCGGGGTTGACGACGCCGAGTCTGACCACGCCGGGGTTGACCACGCCGAGTCTGACGACGCCGGGGTTGACCACGCCGAGTCTGACGACGCCGGGGTTGACCACGCCGAGTCTGACGACGCCGGGGTTGACCACGCCGGGTCTGACGACGCCGGGTCTGACTACGCCGGGTCTGACCACGCCGTCGCCGGCGGCATCACTGCCGTCCCTCACCGATCCGGGTCTGACCACGCCGGGGTTGACCACGCCGAGCCTGACCGATCCGGGGCTCACCATGCCGCAGTTGGGTCCTAACCCGGCTCTGACCAGCCCTTCGGCCATCGGTATCGGCCTGCCCACCGAGCAGCCGATCGCGGCCCCGCTGGGTCCGGTGGCCGGCACGTATCCCATCCTGGGTGACCCGTCGATCGGGATGCCGCTGACGCCCGCTCCGGCGAGCGGCGGGATCATCGGCGACCTGAGCAGCGCGGCCAACCAGCTGGGCGTCGGCCAGGCGGTCGACCTGCTCAAAGGCATCGTGATGCCGGGCATCACCCAGGCGATTCAGAACGCTGGAGCCGCTGCCGCGGCAGCCCCTGCGGCGGCAGCCCCGGCGGTCGAGGCCGCCGCTGGCGTCGCCGCCGTCTCCTAGAAGGCCTGCACCGAAACGGCACCGCAGGGTGGGACTGGCCGGTCAGGCCGAGGCACCCGGAAAGGCCCCTGCGGTGCCGTTGCAGGTGGAGGCACCGAACCCCTTTATTCACATTGTCATCAATAGCCCGTGTCGAAACGTCTGCACCATAGGACACATACGTAACATCGCTGTGTGCCTGCCCGCCGTCGAGCGCCGACGATCCTGTTCACCGCGATCGCGGCGACAGTCGTGATGGTGCCGCTGGCGGCCAGCGGCGTGACGGGCTCGGGCTCGCAAAGTACGGCGAGCGCGCAGGACACAGTCCTGAGTCAGCAGCCGCTGGCCGGCGTCGGCGGTGGCGAGACCGTCCGGGAGATCAGTCAGCCGACGCCGTTCTCGATGGTGGCGCTGACCGGAAGCGATCTCACCGGCACCTCCGCCCGGATCCGCGCCAAGCGACAGGACGGATCATGGGGGCCCTGGTACTCCACCGAACGATTCGAACTGGGCTCCGAAGACGTCGAGGGGGACGGCACACACGGCACCGACCCTATCTATGTCGGTGAGACCAACGCAGTCCAGATCTCGGTCACCCGTCCGGCCGGCGCCCCGGTGACCACCGAGCCGCCGCAGACCGGTCTCGACGCCGGCCGCGAACTCGGCTACATCCCCGCCAACACCACCGAGCCGCTGACCCAGACGATGTCGGCCATCCTCATCACATCGCCCAAGAGTCCGGTCGACACCCAGTGGACACCACCCACGGCCAATCTCGCGCCGGGTCAGCCGCCGAACATCATCAGCCGGGCGCAGTGGGGTGCGGGCAACTCCTACCGGTGCGGCGGACCGTCCTACGGGGACGGTCTGCGGGCCGCGGTGCTGCACCACACGGCAACGGGCAACGACTACGCGCCGGAGGACTCCGCGGCGATCGTCCGGTCGATCTACGCGTACCACACCATGACGCTCGGCTGGTGCGACATCGCCTACAACGCACTGGTGGACAAGTACGGACAGGTCTTCGAGGGTCGTGCCGGCGGGATCACCAAGGACGTGCTGGGTTCCCATACCGGCGGATTCAACCGTGACGTGTGGGGCGTTTCCCTGATCGGCGACTTCGAGGACGTACCGCCGCCCGACATCATGGTCCGAACGACTGGGCGGCTTCTCGGGTGGCGGTTGAGCCTGGACCGGGTGAACCCTCTCGACACCGTGCTGCTGAAGTCCGCTGGTGGCTCCCACACGCTGTTCCCGGCCGGTTCCACCCCCGCCCTTCCGGAGATCTTCGCGCACCGCGACGTCGGTAACACCGAATG
>JAIOQK010000089.1 GCA_021413425.1 Mycobacterium sp. | reverse complement strand
CGGCTACCACGGCACCAGGATGGACGACGTCGCCGACGTCGTCGGTCTGAACAAGGCGACCGTCTACCACTACTACGCCAGCAAGTCGCTGATCCTGTTCGACATCTACCGCCGGGCTGCCGAGAACACCCTGGCAGCGGTCCACGATGACCCGTCCTGGACCGCACGCGAGGCGCTCTACCAATACACGGTCCGGCTGCTGACCAACATCGCCGACAACCCGGAGGGGGCCGCGGTCTACTTCCAGGAGCAGCCCTACATCACCGAGTGGTTCACCGACGAGCAGGTCGCCGAGGTCCGGGAGAAGGAGACCCAGGTCTACGAGCACCTGGCCGGCCTGATCGACCGGGGTATCGCCAGCGGAGAGTTCTTCGACTGCGACTCGCACGTGGTGGCGCTGGGCTACATCGGGATGACTATGGGCGCCTACCGGTGGCTGCGGCCCGACGGCCGGCGCACCGCCAAGGAGATCGCCGAGGAGTTCGCCGGCGCGCTGCTGCGCGGGCTGATCCGCGACGAGAAGATCCGTACCGACAGCCCGCTGGGCACCGCCGCGGGCGCGAGCATCTGATGCCGCTGGTCTCCAAGACCGTCGAAGTCAGCGCGGACGCTGCGGCCATCCTGGGGATCGTCGCCGACTTCGAGTCCTATCCCCAGTGGAACGACGAGGTCAAGGGCGTGTGGGTGCTGGCCCGGTACGACGACGGCCGGCCCAGCCAACTTCGCATCGACACCGCGATCCAGGGATTCGAGGGCACCTACATCCAGGCGGTCTACTACCCCGGGCCCGGGCAGATCCAGACCGTGATGCAGCAGGGCGAACTGTTCACCAAACAGAACCAACTCTTCTCCGTGGTGGACATGGGCCCACTGAGCCTTCTGACCGTCGATCTCGACGTCGAGACCTCACTGGCGGTGCCCAACCTCATGGTCAAGAAACTCGTCAATGACGCCCTCGACCACCTCGCCGGCAATCTCAAGGCCCGCGCCGAGGCGCTTTCGCCGTAGCGGTCGATTTCGGGCGTTTCATGCCGCACCGCGCGCACGGTGGAGCAAGCTAGGCGGTGATGGACGACGCGCTGAGCACCGAGCAGCCCTATCTGTCTCGTCGGCAGAATTGGATCACCCACCTGGCCCGGCATGCACTCATGCAGCCGAACGCGACCGCACTGCGCTTCACCGGCCGCACCATCACATGGGCTGAACTCGAGAATCGCGTCTGTCGGCTGGCCGCGGCATTGCACCGCCGGGGCGTCGCTGCCGGTGACCGGGTGATCATCCTGATGCTCAACCGGCCGGAGTTCGTCGAAGTCTGCCTCGCGGTCAATCAGCTTGGCGCTATTGCGGTTCCGGTCAATTTCCGGCTCTCTCCGCCTGAGTTGGCGTACCTGGTCCAGAACTGCGGAGCGTCGGTTGTGGTGACCGAACCGATGTTGGAGCCCGCGGCCACGGCGGTCCGCGAACTGGCCCCGGTGCCCCGGCGCTGATCATGTACACCTCCGGCACCACCGGCCACCCCAAGGGCGCGGTGCTCACCCACTCGAATCTGGCCGGGCAGACGATGACGGCGATCTACACCAACCCGCCGCACCTCGGACATGACATCGGCTTCATCGGAGTGCCGCTGTTTCACATCGCGGGCATCGGCAACGTGCTGCCGGCCATCACCCTCGGTGCGACCACCGTCATTTACCCGCTCGGTGCGTTCAACCCGGGTGACCTTCTCGACGTGTTGGAAGCCGAGAAAGTGACCGGCCTCTTCCTGGTTCCGGCGCAGTGGCAGGCGGTGTGCGCCGAACAGCAGGCCCGGCCCAGGGTGCTGCAGCTGCGGACACTTTCGTGGGGTGCCGCACCGGCCTCGGAGACCCTGCTGCGTCAGATGAACGAGACCTTCCCGGGCTGCAATATCGTCGCCGCCTTCGGCCAGACCGAGATGTCCCCGGTGACCGCCATGCTGCTCGGCGAGGACGCCGTGCGAAAAATCGGCTCGGTGGGCAAGGTCGTGCCCACCGTGGCGGCCCGCATCGTCGACGAGAACATGCGCGACGTCCCGATCGGTGAGGTCGGCGAAATCGTCTACCGGGCACCGACCCTGATGGCCGGGTACTGGAACAACCCAAAGGCCACCGCCGAGGCGTTCGCCGGTGGGTGGTTTCACTCTGGTGACCTGGTCCGCAGCGATGACGAGGGATACATCTGGGTGGTGGACCGAAAGAAGGACATGATCATCTCCGGCGGGGAGAACGTCTACTGCGCCGAGGTCGAGAACTCACTCGCCGCCCACCCCGCCATCATCGAAGTCGCTGTCATCGGGCGTGCGGACGAGAAGTGGGGTGAGGTGCCGGTCGCCGTCGCCGCCGTCAGCGAGGCCGGACTCCAGCTGGCTGACCTCACCGAGTTCCTCAACGACCGACTGGCCCGCTACAAGCATCCGAAGGCGCTGGAAATCGTCGACGCACTGCCCCGGAATCCCGCAGGAAAAGTCGTGAAAACTGAGTTGAGAGTGCGTTTCGCAGGCGCCCCGAAACGGGCAGGTGGTCAATAGTGCGGTTGCGATGTGACGCAGTCGAGACATCGGGTACATTCCTGTGGTCCGCCTTACTACCGCGTGTAGAGGAGGCGTACATCACTTGTCGGCGTCAGGGAGGGTTCGTGCCGAACGGCCTGCCACCCCAGCGCGCTGACCGGCGCATATACATCGAGAGGGGTGCCCGGTGACCACTTCAACGGGTGTGGGCGGCTACCTCCGCAAACGCATCACCGGGCCGATGCAGGCCATCGGCGGTTTCTTCAAGATGTGCGTGCTCACCGGCAAGGCTCTGGCCCGGCCGTTCGAGTGGAAAGAGTTCATTCAGTACAGCTGGTTCTTGATGACGGTCGCGCTGCTGCCGACCTTCGCCATGTCCATCCCGCTGACCGTCCTCATCATCTTCATCTTCAACCTGCTGCTGCAGGAGTTCGGCGCCGCGGACGTCTCCGGGGCGGGTGCGGCCCTGGCATCGGTGACCCAGCTCGGCCCGCTGGTGACCGTGCTCGTGGTCGCCGGTGCCGGATCGACCGCCATCTGCGCCGACCTGGGTGCCCGCACCATTCGCGAGGAGATCGACGCACTCGAGGTCCTCGGCATCGACCCGATCCACCGGCTGGTGGTGCCCCGCGTCGCGGCCGCGATGTTCGTGGCCGTCCTGCTCAACGGCGCGGTGATCACCATCGGCCTGGTCGGCAGTTTCGCCTTCGGGGTTGGGCTGCAGAACATTTCGGCCGGTGCCTATCTGCAGACACTCACCCTGGTGACTGGTCTTCCGGAAGTCATCATCTCCATCGCGAAAGCCTTGGCGTTCGGTCTCATCGCCGGATTGGTCGGGTGTTACCGCGGCCTGACGGTGGGCGGTGGTGCCAAAGGCGTGGGTATAGCGGTGAACGAGACCCTTGTTCTCTGCGTCGTGGCGTTGTTCGCGGTCAACGTCATCTTCACGACGATCGGTGTGCGGTTCGGGACGGGGCGATAGATGGCAACGGCGACAACGGCTTCACAGAACCAGGCGGTCCTGCGCGCGCGGTTCCCGCGCGCCTCGCGGGATATCCGGCAGGCCGCCGGCCTCCCCAGCCGCTTCGTCGACAGCTGCGGCCGGGTCGGCTGGTTCACAGTGCAGGCCGTCGGGCAGATCGGTCATGCACTGCGCTTCTACCGCAAAGAGGTCGTCCGCCTGATCGCTGAGATCGGGATGGGTGCCGGGGCCATGGCGGTGGTCGGCGGCACCGTGGCCATCGTCGGATTCGTCACGCTCTCGGCCGGATCGCTGATCGCCATTCAGGGCTTCGCCTCACTGGGCAACATCGGGGTGGAGGCGTTCACCGGCTTTCTGGCCGCCTTGGTCAACGTGCGACTGACGGCACCGGTGGTGACCGGGGAGGCGCTGGCGGCCACCGTGGGTGCGGGCGCCACCGCCGAGATCGGGGCCATGCGGATCTCCGAGGAGATTGACGCACTTGAGGTGATGGGCATCAAGTCCATCTCATATCTGGTGTCCACCCGCATCATCGCCGGCAGCATCGTCATCATTCCGCTCTACGCGATGTCGCTGATCATGGCCTTCCTGGCCGCGCAGTTGACCACCACGGTGCTCTACGGCCAGTCCGGCGGCACCTACGCTCACTACTTCCACACGTTCCTGAGACCGATGGACGTCTTCTGGTCGTTCGTATGCGTGATCATCATCTCGGTGATCGTGATGATCAACCACTGTTATTTCGGCTACAACTGCAGTGGCGGCCCGGTCGGGGTGGGGGAGGCCGTCGGCCGCTCGATGCGGACCTCACTGGTGGTTGTGCAGTTCGTCGTCCTGGGAGCTTCGTTGGCGCTGTACGGCACCAACCCGAACTTCAATCTGACGGTGTAGCGCCATGACCGCACCTCTGAACTCGGATCGCCGCCCGCCGCTGAAAATCGCGGGGTTCATCCTGCTGATCATCGTCGCGCTGGTCGCCACCTACATCGCGCTGCAGTTCCGCGGCAAGCTCACTCCCAAGACCGAGCTCACCATGCTCTCCAGCCGGTCCGGCCTGGTGATGGACCCCAACTCCAAGGTCACCTACAACGGTGTGGAGATCGGCAGGGTCAAAAGCGTCCAGCCCGCCGAACAGGACGGTAGGAATGCGGCCAAGCTGACCCTTGAGGTCGATCCGAAGTTCATCAAGCTGATCCCGTCGAACGTCAACGCCGACATCCAGGCCACCACGATCTTCGGCAACAAATACGTGTCGCTGTACAGCCCGAAGAATCCCGCCCCGACCCGTATCAGCAGCTCCGATGTCATCGACGCGCGCAGCGTCACCACCGAGTTCAACACGCTGTTCGAGACGGTCACCGGCCTCGCCGAGAAGATCGACCCGGTCAAGCTCAACCTGACCCTGTCGGCGACCGCGGAGGCGCTGACCGGTCTGGGCACCAAGTTCGGCCAGTCGCTGGTGAATGCCAACGAGGCCCTGGACAACCTCAATCCGCGGCTGGGCCGCCTGCAGTACGGACTGCAGCGCCTCGCCGACACCGCCGACATCTTCACCGCGGCCGGCCCGGACTTCTGGGACGCCCTCGACAACGCGCTGACCACCTCGCGCACCCTCAATAACCAGCGTGGTGACCTCGATGTCGCGCTGCTCGCCGCGGCCGGTTTCGGAAACACCGGCGCCGACGTGTTCGAGCGCGGGATGCCGTACTTCGTGCGGCTGAT
Organism: Mycobacterium sp.; assembly: GCA_021413425.1. GTDB lineage: Bacteria > Actinomycetota > Actinomycetes > Mycobacteriales > Mycobacteriaceae > Mycobacterium. The sequence goes on along the minus strand of JAIOQK010000089.1, from coordinate 2,068 downwards.
GTCCGATCTGGTTCCCACCACGGGGCTGCTGGACACCTACAGCCCGTCGCTGCACTGCATGATCCGCAACTACGCGGAGGTGCTGCCGGCGGCGCTGGCCAGCTTCGGCGGCAACGGCTACTCGCTGGCCGACCGAGCCAGCCTGGTCGGCGCGCCCAACCCCTACGTCTATCCGGACAACCTGCCGCGGATCAACGCCCGGGGCGGCCCAGGTGGCGCACCGGGTTGCTGGCAGAAGATCGACCGGAATTTCTGGCCGGCACCGAACCTGGTCACCGACACGGGTGTCTCGCTCGCCCCGTACAACCACTTCGAGCTTGGTCAACCCATCCTCAACGAGTTCGTCTGGGGACGCCAGATCGGGGAGAACACGATCAACCCATGAGTATCAAACCCACGGCGATCAAGCTCGCCATATTCTCCCTGGTGCTGCTGCTGTGCTCAGCACTTCTGGTGGTCGTGTTCGGCCAGTTGCGCTTCGAGCGCTACAACACCTACACCGCGGAGTTCAGCAACGGCAGCGGTCTGCGTCCCGGTCAGTTCGTCCGGGCCGGCGGAGTGGAGGTCGGCAAGGTCTCCGGGGTCAAGCTCACCGACAACGGCCAGCGTGTGATCGTCGACATGGAGGTCGACAAAGCACTTCCGCTCTATCAGTCCACCACCGCCCAGATCCGCTACGCGAACCTGATCGGCGACCGCTTCGTCAACCTCGACCGCGGTACCGGCGAGGGCGCCGACCGGGTGCTGCCTGCCGGCGGGTTCATCCCGGTGGCCCGCACCCAGCCCGCGCTGGATCTCGACGCGCTTATCGGCGGCTTCAAACCGCTGTTCAAGTCACTGGATCCGGAGAAGGTCAACAACATCGCCACCTCGCTGGTGACGGTGTTCCAGGGTCAGGGCGGAACGATCGCCGACATCCTGCGACAGACTTCGCAGCTCACCTCCTCGCTCGCCGACCGGGATCGCGCCATCGGTGAGGTGATCACCAACCTCAACTCCGTGCTGACCACTGTGAACAAGCACGAGGCGGAGTTCGATTCGACGGTCAACAATGTCGAGGTGCTGATCACCGGGCTCAAGAACCGCGCCGACCCGCTGTCCGACGCCGTGGCCGACATCAGCAACGCTTCCGGCACCCTCGCCGATCTGCTCGCCGACAACCGTCCGCAGCTGCAGCAGGCCACCACCTATCTGGAGACCATCCAGACTCCGCTGGCCGATCAACCGGAGAGGCTGGACAAGTTGCTCTCGGAGTACCCCGCGGCGATCACCCTGATCGGCCGCGTGGGCGGTATCTACGGTGACTTCTTCAACTTCTATCTCTGCGACCTGACCCTCACCCTCAACGGCCTGCAGCCAGGTGGACCGGTGCGCAACGTCCGGGTCACCAAGCAGCCGTCGGGGAGGTGCACGCCGCAATGAGAACACTCGAGGGCTCCAATCGCGTCCGGGTAGGTCTGCTTGGCCTGTTGATCATGCTCATGGTGGTGGCGGTGGGTCAGAGCTTCGCCAGCATCCCGATGCTGTTCGCCAAACCCATGTATTACGCGCACTTCGCCGACGCCGCCGGAGCGTCACCCGGCGACAAGGTGCGAGTCAGCGGCGCCGACGTCGGACAGATCCGCTCGCTGAAGATCGACGGTGACCGGGTCAGGGTCGGGTTCACGCTCGGCGGCCAGCGGATCGGCAGCGACAGCCGACTGTCCATCCGCACCGACACCATCCTGGGCAAGCGGGTCATGGAGATCGAGCCGCGCGGCACCAAGGCGCTGCCGGTCAATGCGACCCTGCCGCTGGAACAGAGCACCACTCCCTACCAGCTCTACGACGCCTTCTCCGATCTGACCACCACCACCGCGGGCTGGGATCTGCAGACGGTCAAGCGCTCGCTCAACGTCCTGAGCGAGACCCTCGATGCCAGCGCACCGGAGTTGAAGGCCGCACTCGACGGGGTCGCCCGTTTCTCCGACACCATCGGCAAGCGCGACGAGGAGTTCAAAGTCCTTCTGGCACAGGACAACAAGGTCGCCAGCGTGCTGGGCAACCGCAGCGAGCAGATCAACCGCCT